>JAYEFH010000350.1:0-1813 GCA_034658555.1 Thermodesulfobacteriota bacterium
AATGGTTACAGAGAGTATCGAGAAAGACATTAGCTTTTTCTAAGGTTTTATATATGCATCATGTTGTCTTTAAAGTGTTCTTTGTGGGCTATAATCGTTATGTATCCGTTGAGACTTAACGACCACCAAATAGCTGAAATCACAAGAGAACCTGAACAGGTTCGAGCTTTCCGGGACACTTGGCGTGATGGTATTCATTCTTATTTCACATACCTACGCGATAGAATGACAGTTGCGAGGGACTTCCTTTGTCAATCAGGTTGCCTTATACTACAGATTGGAGATGAAAACGTACATCGTACACGTGTTATAATGGATGAGATATTTGGTGACGACAATTTTGTCTGTTTGATCACTGTCAAAAAAACACACCATCAAGAGTCGAATTTAGTTCCATCCGTTGCTGACTATTTAGTTATTTACGCAAAGTCGAAAGATCAACTCAAATACAGACCGATTCGCCCCGAAAAATCATTAGCGGGGATTGATTTCATAAAGTTTAACAAAACACGTGATTCGGAACTCCAAGTCGAGCCAATTCCGAATGAATGGAAAAAATATCCAGAACTCATTCCAACTAATAAAGTACCGATTAGGACTGATATAACATTGACTCAGGATGGTGACTCAGGAAATTCACAGGTATCATGGAATGTCTTTTCACAAGATTATTTTCCTGGCACAGGACGACATTGGCGCACTCATGAAGATGGCAGGAGACGGCTTGCACGCGCTGGCCGGGTAGCGCAAGGAAGGACTCGACCGTTTTACATTGAACCCTGGGATGATAAGCCTGCAGCACCCTATAACAACATATGGACGAAGAATCTTGCCGGTGCCCAGCACAAAGTTTACGTCGTTCAAACAAATACTCGTATAGTAGAACAGGCTATACTCTCTTTTTCCGATCCTGGTGATCTTGTTTTAGACCCAACTTGCGGTTCCGGCACCACAGCCTACGTTGCCGAACAATGGGGCCGCCGCTGGATCACCATTGATACCTCCCGCGTCGCTCTTGCACTCGCCCGTGCCCGTATCATGGGAGCACGCTATTGCTACTACCTACTGGCCGACAGCCGTGAAGGCCAACTCAAGGAGACTGAAATAAGGCGTACAGCTCCTTCCGAAGCACCGACCCACGAAAATATCCGACAAGGGTTTGTTTGTGAACGGGTACCGCACATCACACTCAAATCCATTGCTAATAACGCCGAGATCGACGTAATTTGGGAGAAATTCCAGGAGAGACTTGAGCCTTTGCGCGAGCACCTGAATAAGACCCTCAGACAGAGCTGGAAAGAATGGGAAATCCCTCGCGATGCGGATTCCAAATGGCCGGACTATGCTAAAAAGCTGCACGCCGACTGGTGGCGGCAGCGCATCTCACGCCAGAAGGAAATCGACGCCTCCATCGCTGCCAAGGCCGACTTTGAATATCTCTATGACAAACCCTATGAAGATAAAAAGAAAGTCCGGGTTGCCGGCCCGTTCACGGTGGAAAGCCTTTCCCCGCATCGAATGCTGGCCGTGGATGATAACGATGAGTTGATTGACCCGCAACAAGAGGCGAGCAGTGCCACCGGCGATGAAGCTGATTTCGCCAACATGATCCTGGAGAACCTCAAGACAGCCGGGGTTCAGCAGGCCCACAAGGAAAACAAAATCAATTTCACATCGCTCACCCCATGGCCGGGACACTTCGTATGCGCTGAAGCGCGATACGAAGAGAATAGTGAATTGAGAATTGAGAATAGTGAAAATGAAGAAGGTGCATCTGATAATTCTAAATTCCCCATTCAAAATTCACAATTCA
>JAYEFH010000351.1:0-1812 GCA_034658555.1 Thermodesulfobacteriota bacterium
CATGTTCTCCAAAGGATATTCCGCCTTCCAAATCAAACCAGTCTATGCCGGATGAGATACTTAGTCCGGTGATGCGACCTCCCATAAAAGGCTTTCTGTTTTGTCCCTGGATCATCCAACCATCTTCCGTTAATTCTGAAAGGACTTCGGCTGCACCTTGAATATCTTTTTGAAATAGCTGGTCCTCTTGTCGAAATCCCCTGTCAAATAGTCCCATCAGGATCTCGGATTCGGCATCCTTATTTCGTTTTACCCGTTGCCATCTTTCAGTATCCAGCACAGAGGGTCTTGGATCATGCCAGTCTATTTCCAGATCTTCATAGTTCATAAAGACCTGGGCCTGTAAGAGACCTTTCTCAAGCTCCACTATAAGCAATGGTTTTGGAAATAAATTTTGTATGGTTTCGGGTTCTATCTCCTTTGGCAGACGAATTCTGGGGTTGTCCGGAAGGGATTCTGCCTGGACCAAAAGGTTCCGGATGTCTTTTGGGGATATTTCCGTCTTCTCTGATTCCAGCGCAGCCTTTATCCACGAAAGGCTGGGTCCCGGCAACTCGTAAAGATACCCGTCATATATGAAAAGCACCGGCGATGTATGAAAAAAAATAGGGATATTTGAAAGCGGCACGTCTTTGCCGTCCGATTTCAGCCTTACTGATGGCACGAGATTGAACCCCTTTTTTTTCTTTTTGGTTTTTTGTTCTGCTGCCAGCTCCAGCAATGCAGCAGACGGGACTGCTTTATAGAGGGGATCTGCCAGTTGTTTTTTGGCTGGGTGAAACACTTTGCAACGTTTTGTCTCAGCCAGCAGAGGCAGGACGAGTTCAAGGTCTCTTGGTTCTAAGGCAAGGTCTGTAAAATCTTTGTGAGTCGGCTGGTAATATCGGAAAAAATCATTTTTTGGAGTTCTCCCTGACACATTGTCCAGCATGGCAATTATGGCACGATCCACCTTGGGAAGACCTCTGTGTTCTATGGTAGCTGCCTGAATTTTCCGTTCTCTTCCCAGTGTACCGTCTTTTCTAAGGTACCTTTCAAAGGCAGACACCTCTATGGCCATCGAAGTGACGTTCAGGTCGTAACACAAGACGAACTTGCTGGAACCATCTAGCCATGGAGCTGTTAGCGGTTTTCCTTGCCATAGGGTATCTGTAAACAGTGTTTGCCAATCGATTTTTTCCTTAGGCCGGGCCGTTTTATATTTGCCATCGCCGGAAAGTGTCGGCATCCCTCCTTCAGCCAAGACCCTGTCTGCTTCAACTATGGCTGCCCACAGATGTTTGCAGGGAAAACCCTGTTGAAAAAAGGGGCAGGTACAGGAAACGTGAATTTTGCCGTCTCTTGAATGTCTGTCAAGTACTGTCGCTGAATAAAGCTTTGAGCCCTGAACTGTAGCTAAAATCTTTTCCCGCGAGACTTCTTTCAGGATTACCTTTCCCCGCTCGGCATAATACTCACCGCGTTGGCGTATAACAGGCAGGAAAGAGTGTCTTAGTCGATCTTTCCAGAAACCTGTTTGATCTTTGCCCCTTTTATTTCTAAAAAGCTTCCGCCCCATATCTGTGCCGTAGTTTCTGTGACAATATTATTTTGATGGAATAGCTTAAAAACAAGCATTTAATATACACTGTTTTTGTGAATAAAACAGTTAGTGTCTGAGCGAAGGCTGCTCAGGCACAATTTTGAATAATGGGTATCTAGTTTACTCAACCGACCACAACATGTAGTATGAGAAAATGGATGAGAGAGGATACCCTGTTTCTGGAGTCGATTATCCTGGAACGTTCCAGGAATTTGATCAATGGTTTAATA
>JAYEFH010000352.1:0-8140 GCA_034658555.1 Thermodesulfobacteriota bacterium
AGTGGCCCCGCCGGAGTTCTTTGCCGGGGTTGTGGACTTCGCAAAAGAAAATAACATTATCGTGTGTCATGACAATGCTTACAGCGAAATGACATACGACGGATACATTGCCCCGAGCTTTCTCGATGCCCCGGGTGCCAGGGACATAGGACTGGAGTTTCATTCCTTGTCAAAGACCTACAACATGACCGGCTGGCGTATAGGATTTGCTGTTGGAAACTCGGACCTGATCGGTGCGCTGACACAGGTAAAGTCCAATGTGGATTCAGGGCAATTTGAGGCCATTCAAGAGGCCGGCATTGCAGCCCTTGAAAGTGACCAATCCTGTATTCGTGAAATGCAGGAAATATATTCCGAGCGCAGGGACGTGCTGGTATCAGGCCTTCGAGATCTGGGTATTGACACCCCTTTTCCCAAAGCCACGTTTTATATCTGGACTCCGGTTCCTCATGGTTACACATCTCAGGATTTCAGCACATTACTCCTTGAAAAGGCAGGGATAGTATGCACTCCCGGAAACGGTTTTGGCGATTCCGGCGAGGGTTATGTGCGCATGGCACTGACCGTATCAAAGGAGCGCATGGGAGAAGTTGTCGAGAGGCTTAAGAAAATTCTTTAATGAAATTACAGAAAACGGCCTATATCGGCCTGGGAGCCAATCTTGGAAATAGGATTGAAAACTGTATTAAGGCCCTTGGCCTTTTGTCCGCCCATCCCGAAATAGAGGTGTTACGCTGCTCGCAATGGTATGAGACCGAACCGGTAGACATAAATACATCGCAATGGTTCATAAATGCCGTGGCGGAAATAATTACATCCCTTGGGCCTGAGGACTTACTTGCCAGCCTGCTGGCAATTGAAAAAACCATGGGTCGAGACCGCCTGGGAACAGAAGACAGGCCCATTGACCTGGATCTGCTCTTCATGGAAGGAGTGGATATCCGGACGTCCAATCAGCAAATCACCAAATCACCAAATCACCAAATTCACATCCCCCATCCGCGTCTTTCCACCAGGCGATTCGTGTTGGCCCCGTGGGCTGAGCTTGCCCCGGATCTTTTGCTTGCACCATGGAGTAAAACCGTTTCGGAGCTCCTGGCCGAAATTCCTGAAGACAGCCCGGAAGTCCGAAAATTGAACCACAAAGAAACACAGGAGGGCTACTAGCCCATGGTGCGCTTTATCTTGCTCCTCGCCCTCTTCCTGGTGCTCTGCTATGTCATAAAGGGCTTTTTGAAAGGCCTTAAATTACAAAAGGTTCTGAAAACCGGTTCAAAACAGGCCGGAGAGCAACCACCCCCCATAACAGATGAACTGGTACAGGATCCGGTATGCGGCATCTATTGCCCTAAAAGGGATACTTTATCCCTTAATTGGCAAGGAAAGACCTATTATTTCTGCAGCGACAAGTGCAGGCAGGAGTTTAGGGACCAAAAAAAATAGTAAGCGTTCACAGGGCACCGCATCTGCTTTGTTGCCGGGCACTTGAAGTACAGGGAGTACGTCTGCGTACCCGTACGCCTCGCATATGCAGCACCCTGTAAACGCTTACAGTTCGGTGGGTTGCGGTAAAACGGGGTTGTAATCCCGTGAACGGTTACTTAAAGATGAACGTCGATGTTCATCTTTTTATCCGGATTATCTCCAGCACCAACTCTGTGCTAGCCACCATATCATCCAGGCGGATATGCTCTGAGGTAGTGTGGACATTCTGCATGCCGATTCCCATAACCACTGTAGCAAGGCCTTTGGCGTTGAAAATATTGGCATCGCTTCCCCCTCCGGTCATATCCAGTATGAGCTTTCTTCCAAGCCTCTTTGCCGCTTTCATAGCAGTGGTAATCAGGGGATGTCCTTCAGAGACTGACATCAGGGGATAGTCGTCGATAATCTCTGTCTTAATCAGGGGTAATCCGGGATTTTCCACCGGCTTAAAATCCAGGGCAATTCTATGAAAAGTCTCAAGGATGTGGTTCAGGACTTCCCTTAATTTTTCCGGATTGTGGCTACGAACCTCGCCTTCCAGATCCACTTCTTCAGGTACTATGTTGGTGGCCTTGCCACCGTGTATCAATCCGACATTTGCAGTAGTATACTTATCAATACGGCCCAGAGGAACTTCTGCCAAGGCCCTGGCCGCAACCTGTATGGCATTTATCCCCAGCTCGGGATGGAGCCCTGCGTGAGCGGCCTTGCCGATAATCCTGACCTTAAAACGAATGGCACAAGGGGCCTGATTTATTAAAACCTCCGGGTCACTTGAATCGAGGGCATATCCGGCCCTGGCCTCAAGCAGAGCAGGGTCCAGTGATTTTGCTCCCAGCAGGCCTATTTCCTCGCATACTGTAAATAGAAATTCAATAGGACCATGAGAGACCCTGTGCTCTTTTAATAACCTGGCCGTCTCAATGAGGATGGCTATAGCCGCCTTATCATCAGCACCCAGGACTGTGGTACCGTCACTCTGAAAAACCCCGTCCTTTAAGATGATCGTGATCCCTCTTCCCGGCTCCACAGTGTCCATATGGGCATTAAAAAAGAGCGGGGCTATTATTTTTTCCGTCCCCGGGATGCGGGCAATGATGTTGCCGCTCTCAGAGCCTGTTTGACCACGTGATTGATCTTCTGTTACCTCAGCTCCTATTTCTTCTTCCAGGGTCCTCTTGATCCAGTCTGCAACAGCCCCTTCCTCTCTTGAAGGACTGTCAATCGAGACAAGTTGCCTGAAGGTAGCAGCCAGACGATCGCGATTAATCCTTTTGTGCATCGTAATCATTTACTTCCCCCTGACATCCAACAGCCTTTTTCGAATTTCAAAGCACAATCCGTTGAGAATACGCCTTTTGGTGCAACCTTGTCCGCGGTTGAAACCCTGCAAAAGCCTGTCCCGAAGGGACATCTGAAAATAGCCAGGTAATTTATTGCCTGGTCGGATAAATATAGAAATGTATTCAGTCCTGTAAGGACGGCAGCCTTCAGTTCATATACCATTCATCATAGTTGATTTCAATCCACTCAACGCTTCTTCTCTGCCGTCCCTATCGGGACTTCTGAATTTATGGCCAATTTATCCCGGCAATAAATTGCCGGGCTATTATCAAGTGTCCCTAATGGGGACACTTCATCGGCTGTTTTTTGTTCGATTCTCTTCCACAACCCTTGGCGATATTCGTCAGGATTGATACACAGGCCCTCCTGCTGATGGCTAACCGCACAGATCACACTTTTTTGAAAAAGTGTAAACTGGTGAATGAAGGATGCCAAAATTTAGTATCAATATGTTGACAGTTATGTTACTTAGTGTCAGCATATTGACAGTTATGTTACTTAGGAACGGAAGATAAATAAGTTGGACAAAAATTAACAGGGTTTTTTTTGTTGTATTCAAGGCGCGAGGAGCGAGCATAACGGGTTATGTGATCGACGAGCAACGAAGAAGACGGCAAAAAAGACGTTACTTTATTGAACTTGGCGCCCTTCGGGCGGACTTCTCTGACAGGATCAACAGGATTTACAGGATTTCTTAATATTTTTGGCTCAACCGTAATCAATGTGGTGAACAAAATCAACTAGTTACGCAAAATATTGCTAATATATCAACGGTTTAACAGGGGTATAAAGGGTAAAAAAATGTCAATATTTAATATTGGCATAACTACCTGTAAAACAATGAATAATTGACAAAAAGAGGACGATTTACCACACCAGTTCCGGTTGACCCATATTTTTTATCCTGTTTATCCTGTTAATCCTGTCAAAAAAAGGAATAAGGGCATTGTAAAGAATGATTCAAAATAAGGGAAAAATGATTGGGAAATTAGTATACATTAAATCCGGTGAAAAAAAGTCATGAAGCGTTTTATTTCATTTCTTGTCATGCTTACCCTGGTTGCCCTGTTGTTGCCCGGATCGGCGGTGGCACGAAAGGATATCATAAAACGGGACACGAATGAGGATGGCAAGATAGATCAGATCGCTCATTTTGATAAGAGGGGAAAAATCATTAAGGTCGAGATTGACAGCAATGCCGATGAGGTCATGGACCGGTTTCAGTATTACGAAAAGGAGCAGATCATAAGGGTCGAAAGGGACATTGATCATGACCGGCGGATTGATTGCCTGGACTATTTTGAATCAGGGAAAAGGACCCGGCAAGAACGTTTGTCAAACAGGGGCCGGATGGTGCAGATGGTACAATTTGATTCGCAGGAGCGTCCCATGAAGATCCAAAAAGATACTACAGGAAACGGCCTCTTTGACAGCATTTATCATTTTAAGGAGGGAATGCTTTCTTCGTTCACAAAAGATACACATGCCAATGGCAAGCCGAATATCTGGCAGACATATCAGGATGATAAACCCTTGCTGAGACGCGTGGATAACGACGGGGACGGCAGGATGGAGAAAATCATCTCTTATGATATTGAAGGTCTTCCAAAAAAAAGCCGTCATGATCTGGACAGAGACGGCAGGATGGATGCATTTCGCAGTTACCGCAGTGGAGTACTCTTTGATGAAAAAAAGGATCTGGATCACGATGGGATGCATGAAATCATAACCAGGTTTAAGGATGATCAGCCTATTGAACAGCAAAAAGATGCCAACAAGGACGGGCGATTTGACATCATAACGCAGTTCAGGGAGGGCAAGCCTTATTATCAGGAGAAAGACACCAATTTTGATGAAAAAAAGGATATCTTTATACACTTTGACGCGGACGGCTATGCTGAAAGGATGGAGGAAGACACCAGGCATATCGGCCGGATTGACAGGATCAGGACCTACCGTGGAGGTCGGCCGGTCAAGGTAGTCTATGATGCCGACGGAGATGGATTTAAGGAGGTCATTACACTGTTTAAAGAAGGCAAGGCCTGTCGTCAGACCGAGGATCGTAATCAAGACGGAAAACCGGATATAACAATCTTCTTTAATGCCAAGGAAGAAAAACAATGGGTTGAGAGCGATACAAATCTCAACGGCAAGATCGATACCTGGGAATATTACAAGGATGGACGGCTGGCAAGGGTGGAAAAAGACGAGGAAGGAAACGGAAAGATAGGCCTGAAGATCTTCTATAAGAATGAAAAGAAATATCGGCTTATCAGAGACAAGGATAATGACGGGCGTTTTGAGATTACCCAGTGGTTTAACAAGCCCCAATGGTCCATGGTGATGGAAGTGGACTCCGATGGAGATAAAAGACCTGAAGGATTATTTTACTATAAAGATAGCGTGTTGCGCATCAAGAAAATTGATGAGGACAGTGACGGCAATCCGGATCTGAGGAAATATTACAATGCTAAGGGTAAACTGACCAAAAGCCAGGAAAAACATGAAGCGGCTGATTGCATGGATACCACTTGGTTTTACAACGAAGCTGAAGAGGCAATCCGGGCGGAAAAGGATCATACCGGAGATGGATGTGTGGACACCTGGTATTATTACCATAAGGGAAATCTGACCAATGTTGAGGAAGATACAAATGTAGATGGAAAGCCCGATCTGTGGGAAGAATACGATGAGTCAGAGGCACTTGTGAAGCGTTCGAAAGATCTGAATTTCGACGGTAAACCGGATATTGAAGAGAATACGGGGGAGTGAGAGGAAACTCTTTATTGTTAAATCATGTATCTTTCTTACTATAATTTAGAAAAAAAGCCTTTTCAGATAAGCGCGGATCCAAAGTTCCTCTGGCTTGGCGAAAAGCACAAAGAGGCCCTTGCCACGCTGAAATACGCAATCCGGGAAAATAAGGGGTTTTTTCTCCTTACCGGCGATGTCGGCACAGGGAAAACTACACTTATTAATGCCCTGGTTAACAGCCTTGAAAAGGAAATTATTATTGCAAAGGTTTCTTATCCCGGTCTGAATACACTCGAATTTTTCAATTTTATTGCTAATGAATTTAAAATGAACAAAATGTTTAGCAATAAAGGAGATTTTCTTGTTCATTTAGATAATTTTTTAAATAATGCATATGAAAATAATCAAAAAGTACTACTTATAATTGATGAGGCGCAATGTCTGAAACAGGAGCTTTTAAATGATATACGTCTTATATCAAACATAGAAAGGCAGGATACAAAGCTGATAAACCTGTTTTTTGTAGGAAATAACGAATTTAATGATATTTTACTCGACACAGCAAACAGTAATTTAAGGCAAAGAATTACTATCAAGTATCACATTGATACCTTGACGAAAAATGAGGTTGCAGAATATATTAGACATCGCCTCAAAATCGCAGGTTCAGAACAAAATATTTTTACATCAGGGGCAATTCGTCAAATCTTTTCCTTTTCCGGGGGTTGCCCACGTCTGATAAATATAATTTGTGATCATGCCCTGTTAACCGGATATACCAAAGGGAAAAAAACAATAGATGCGGGTATTTTAAAGGAATGTACTAAAGAACTGCGAATTACGACTCAAAGGAAAAAGAAAGGCATAGACCTGGAATTTGTTAAAACAATTGGGAAAAAACTTACAGAGAGGAAGCCGGTCGTATATATTGTATTTTTTATTATTATGATACTGATCATTGCCGGCTATCTTAACAAAGGATTTTTTCAACAGGATACCATTATAACAAAAAAAATAGAATCAGATAATTCGTTCCGGATGGTTAAGACGAATAAAAACGAGCTTCCTGCGCTACTGGATTCAGGACGTTCCGATAAAACAGGGCAGCAGGATATTTCATCTCCTTCACATAAAGTAACCGCACAGGGCGGGAAAGAAGCTTTGTCAGCTAAAAGGAGTATCCCCAGACTACTACGTTATACACCTGAGCCTGTTCCTCAACTGCAGGAGATAAAAGATATGAAAACAACCCGGCTTGTCTCAGGCCTGAAGCCTATAAAACTTGAGCCGGTTGAAACAGACCGGCTGGACAGGCCTTTGGAGGATATGAGTATGCCGGATATCCCGGATGTTTCCGGTCCGGATATCTCCGATTGGATTTCGGATCAACATGTAGTGTTCGGTGATTATGCAACAGCCGATAGATACATGGAGATGGTTCGACTCAGGATAGAAAAGCACAAGATATATCCACGTAACGCCAAAGTGAGACAGATGGAAGGAGATGTGACTGTACGCTTCATAATTACATCTGAAGGAGATGTCAGAGCGGTCGAGGTTGTGAAGACATCAGGTGAGAAATCTCTGGATAGGGCAGCTCTTGCGGCGGTGAAAGGTGCGGCTCCGTTTCCAAGGGCATCCGAACGTCTTTTTAAGGGAGAAATTCCTTTGGAGCTTATCCTGGGGTTTGAGTTGAAATAGAGGTAACCGTTCAAGGGTTCCGGGTTCAGAGGTTCCGGGTTTATTGGAAATTTGAACCCAAAAATCAACAGAGGGAGGATGAGTATGAAAAAATTTAACAAAGGGAAGTTCTGTATTTTTTTGTTGGCGGCTCTGATGATTGCAATATGGCCGATCATCCCTGCTTTCGGCCGGGATTCGCCGTCTGTCGAAACAGAGGCTGAACAGGGCAAGATCTATATGAAGATCGGCAAGGTCACTGTCACTGAAAAAGATCCTTACCTGAAGACAGCCGATCTGCCGACCTCAGTGGATGTGCTTGGCGGGGACCAGATCGAAAATGAGAATATCGACTTCACTATGGAGTTGTTCAAGAAACTCCCCGGGACATACTACGGAGACTGGAACCAGGGAGTTGTCTCAGGTACCTTCTCTCTTCGAGGATTTGACGCAAATCATGACGTGGCGACAGCACTGATTGTTGACGGTATCCCTCATAACTGGGCCCGCGGGTCTATGGACATCCAGCCCTTTTTTCCCATGGAGATAGAACGTATCGAATTGGTAAAGGGCACCAACGACCCCCGATACGGACTGAACAATATCGCCGGCAATGCAAACCTGTTTACAAAACGGGGCGGTAATTATTCACAGGTAAAGCTCCTCCACGGCAGCTTTCAGACCAGTGAAGGCGACATATTGGTAGCCAGGGAAGCCGACGGTTTTTCTCAGACCTATTTTGCGGCATATCGCCGGACAGACGGATACAGGGACCATTCAGACATGAATAAGGGCGCTGTATCAGGCAAGTGGTTTTATACTACCAGCGATGATCGGCTCAGTGTTGGAGTAATCGCCCGATTTTTCGACATGGATG
>JAYEFH010000353.1:0-8111 GCA_034658555.1 Thermodesulfobacteriota bacterium
ACAGTGGTGGAACCGCTGTTATCTGAGGACGATTTGCAGGCAATCCAGGCGATGGTGCCGCACGGATCAAGACATCATTTTCAGGCATTCCGGCCTGAGAACGCTCTTGACCCTGCGCTTCGGGCTGCTGTTGCGGTAAAAAATAATGTTTTGCAAGCGGCCTAGGCTATCATTCGTTGTAACCGTTTATGGGTTCACCGTTCAGTGTTACCTTTCTGTAAGGGTTCAAAGGTTCAGGGTTATTTTCTTTTGTTAACTTGCGAGTTAGGTCTCGGGCCAAGTGCCATGCCCCAATATTCTCAAATTTAGGGGGGTATGACATATGCGCCCCTCGTTCTATTCTCACACCTTCTTCATTCGGAATTCACGAATCAATTGTTCAATTTTTCGGTAAATCCCGAGCCTCTTAACCCTTGAACCCTGAACCTTTGAAACAGTGAACGGTTACAGCCGTTTTAATCAATTCCCTTGACAGGATAAACAGGATTTACGCGACTTTTGGTTCCTCGTCTGGACTTCCAAAGACAGCACGATTATCCTGTAAATCTTGTCTCAATGTCAATTTAAATAACGTATTTTTTGACGTTTTGACAAGGAACTCCACGGTATGGGAGAATATTTTTCAGACCGAGGGACATGAGACCATCAACCAAACATCCTCAAGTCATTTCAACTTACGGCCGACAAGGATAAGGTTTGATATTATCTTTATTATCACCGAAAGCTTCTTTTTTCGCCATCTTAATGGCTTGCAATCATAGTTATTTAGTATTCATTAAAATCTTCAATGCGCTATCTAACTCCTGATGACTTGAGAAGAAAGGCCCGAATACAAATAAACGTTTAACATGTTTGCCATCCCTATAATTCACTGCTGTGAAACGGATTTTTTTGATTCGTTCAGGGCGGATCTGATTAAATGCCAGGAGCAGGCTACTATCCTGTCACCTTTTCTCTCATATAATCGAGCCGTACGTTACTACCCCATACTGCAGTCCCTCGCCGCAAGGGATGTGCGGCTCGACATCTATACAAAGCCGAGAAATGAGCAACCTGAAAATCTACGGGATACCTTTGACGTAGTTGAACGTGGGCTGAAACGTCGAGGGGCATACTTCCACGTACGTCCTGGTATGCATGAAAAGATAGGAGTCATCGACAGAAAGATACTCTGGCATGGCAGTCTTAACATTCTCTCGCACAACGACACCAGGGAGTCTATGCTACGTTTCGAGTCTTCTGATCTGGTTGAAGAAGTTTTGAAAGACCTTAAGATCGGCGTATTTTCCGATCTCAAACCAGAGGATCAATGGAGTTCAATACATAGCGACGTGGCCTATGAAGCCCCAAGTTGTCCGAAATGTGGTCAAAAGATGGTATTTTTTGAAAAGGCTGGTATGTGGATATGTGCTGACAGCCCTAGTTGCTCTGGAACATTATTGGGGGATCTTGCTTCAGAAGAGGTCGAGGGGTCTTCAAGGCCGAAACAAGGTCAGAGGGTGAACCTGGCGTGTCCTATTTGTCAGTCTCCCATGGAAGTCAGTCGTGGTGTATTTTTACGCATTGTGTGTTCGTCACAGGAATGTGGATTTTCTTTAGACCCGCGTCTTTCTGCAGGTATTTTAAAGATGCTGAAACGGAGGTTGGTAAGTGACACTGCCGTTTGAAGTTGAGAGCAAGGTGCGTTGCCGTAATCAGGTTTGGGAGGTACTGAAAGTCACCGACAACGGTGATGGGACCTGGACTGTACGTCTCTATCCGGAAAACGGCGGTAAGCCCCACTCATTTCTTTACCCTCATAGCCCTATTGAGCCCATTGGCTCTGCAATAGACCACTTTGAGGCAGGAAGAATCGACCATATTGATAACTATCGGCTTCTTACCAGTGCCACACGCCTCTCTCTGGTTTATGAGTACGACAAACTTCTCAGCATCAGTAATTCGAAGATGATCCCAGAGCCATACCAACTCCTGGCGGTCAAGAAAGTCATGGAATCCCTTCGCCAACGATTTCTGATTGCCGACGATGTAGGACTTGGGAAAACAATTGAGGCCGGGCTCATCATGCAGGAACTCACTGCCCGTCACCGCGGTAGCCGGGTGCTCATCGTGGTTCCAGCCTCCCTTCAAGACCAGTGGAAGAAGGAGATGCACCGGCACTTTCACAGGACTTTTTACATTTACAACAGCCGAAAAATGGAGGGTATTCAGGAACTCATTGACGAGAACCTGAACCCCTGGCTTGCCAAAAACTCCATTGTCACATCTATTGATTGGATAAAACCCCAGTATGAGCGAGGCAAGAGCGCCAGACGGAACATCAACAAAGTGTTCGATCAACTGATAAAGGTGGAAAAGCCCTGGGACCTGGTGATGATTGATGAGGCCCATTATGTGTCAACAAATGCCAACCGAGCGGACTTCGCCAAGGCTATCAAGGAGCATTGCGATAGCCTTTTACTCCTCACGGCAACGCCCCATTCAGGAAACACTGAGCACTTTTTTAATCTCCTCAATCTCTTAGATCCCTATATGTTTGGAAATCCCGAGGACCTTGATCGCCCGGATGCACGGGAACGTGTGGACAAGGTTATGATCCGGCGAGGAAAGGAGACTATTTATGAAATCAATGATGCTGGTGAGTTGGTAAAAAAGTTCAAAGACAGAGACCTGCATCCAATCGAAATAGCGTTCACCCAAGCCGAAAAGGAATTATACGATGCGGTCTCTGAATATACGGCAAGCGGCTGGGCCTGCCTTAGCAGAAAACGCAAAATTACTACCACGGAACGTAACTTAGGCAAGTTCATCCTCACTCTGGTTCAGAAACGTATGGTGTCCAGTCTTGCCGCACTTCGCGAGACTTTGAACCGTCGCATAAAAAGCATCGCGGAGGCCAGAGCTATCACACGGATTGAAGGGTATAGCACTCGGGAAATCCAGCAACTTCTGAGAGACTACGAACGAAATCAGTTCATGGTTGATGAGGAGAAAGAGGTTGTCGAGCGTTATCTGGAGACCCGGCGCGTCCAGGCCCTGTATGCAGAGCGTACGAACGAGGTAAAAACCCTCCGCGGTCTCCTGACTCAAACAGAGAATCTGATCAACTCGGAACAGGACAGCAAGCTTGCATGGCTTACGAAATTTCTCCGGCAGGTTTTTACCAGAGATCCTCACGAAAAGGTCATTGTCTTCACGGAATACCGAGATACGCTTAACCACCTCAGATCAAAATTTGAAAAGGAGTGGTTCCTTGGATCAGACGGCATGGTGGTCATCCATGGCGGAATGCCTCTTGGGGAGAGCGAAGACGAGGAGGGTTCAAAACTCTGGGCGGAGCAGCGCTTCAATGAACCGGAAACCAGACTGCTGCTGGCTACAGATGCCGCCTCTGAAGGCTTGAACCTGCAGCGGTACTGCCACACACTCATCAATTACGAGCTTCCCTGGAACCCGAATCGTCTTGAGCAGCGTATCGGGCGAATTCACAGGTATGGGCAGCACCGTGTTGCGCAGATCTATAATCTGATGATCAAAGGGTCCAAAGAAGCTGAGATATTTAAAAAGCTGCAGGAAAAAATTGAGATCATCCGTAAACAACTTGGCAACATGGCCGAAGTGCTCGGAGTCCTTGAAGTAGTTTCTCTTGATGATCTCATTCTTCGCGTTCTTGACCGGTCTGTGGATATTTCTGAAATTGAGACGATTGCTGATGAAGAACTCATGCGTATGGAAAAAATCGCAGAAGATATCAGAAAGACGCAGTTCCTGTCCGGGTGCCGACAGTTCACCAGGGAAGACATTGGCAAAGCGGAAAGCGCTATTTCAGATTCGCAAAAGGCTATTCCTCAACATAAAGACCTCCAGGCATTTGTAGAGACCTATCTCAGGGTCTTCGGCGATCAAGGTCTCGGCGACAGGGACGGAAGAAAGCTTCATCCAACCAGGCACAGAGGTGTCTACCGTCTTCTGATTCCGTCGGTCATTCAGGATGACAAGCTCCCAAAGAGTTACCAAAGGGTGGCATTTGACAGAAAGATAGCCACTGCTGACTGGACCAGGCATGAGGAACCGGAATTCCTGGCCTTTGGCCATCCGCTCCTTGAACGTATGGTCCACTACTGTCGTGTAACCAAGGCTGCCGAACTGGGAGGCAAGATGACCTGCATGCTGGCGGACTATGAGGGCCTGCCTGGTGTGATATTCAATTTCCTGCTTAGATTTGAAGACAAGGTTGGCAGAGTAATCCGTGAGGAGCTGGAGCCGGTATTCATCGATCAGGAGGGTGAGATTCTGTCCGATCTTGGCCGCAAGCTCTATCTTGGTCCGGCTGTCTCCCATGAAGAACCCAATCAGGACACCCTCACAGCGATCAAGGGAAAGATTGCCGGTCTCAAGCAGGCCGCGGGAAATTGCATCCGTTCTCAATACCAGGAGTATCACAAGCGGGTGGAAACAAAACGAAACGAGGATATTGCGATTCTACTGGAAGACCTTGAACGATTCGACTTGGGCACAATGGAACATCTGAATGCACGGCTGAGAGAAATCAAGGGTGGGCAGATGACCCTATTTGAAGACCCTGTTACCAAGGGGCAGCGAACCCGTATCGAGAACCAGATCAAGATACATCAACATCGAATACAGGAGAGGAGAAACGAGGTGGAAAATATGCGCCTTGGAGCATTTCCCGCACCGGAACTGTTGAATATGGTCATAGTAATGCCTGCATAAAAACAGGATTAGAGTGTTAAAGGATTAGATTAGTGATAAGGATTGAGAAGACATGGGTGCGCCGGCAAAGAAACTGACCGAGTTCAGGCGGCAGGAACAGGAAATGCGCGGCTATGCTGCATCAAGCCGCTGGTACACCGGACTCAGCAATGCCATCCACTTCCTGGAAAGGGCAGAAGGTGAAGGAGACTATCTTGATCGCTTCCGCGATGCATGGTCCGCTGCCTACAACCTGTTTGTGATGCATGGAAAAGCCGGCGACGACGAGCATAAATGCTTCAATCGGTGGGTTACAATTCTCAGAGATGTTCCTTCAATCCGACGCTTTTTCAGTGAAGCTCATGAAACTGAACCCTTTTCTGTTTTTAGGGCCAATGTAAAAAAGGCCCGGAAAACCCTCCTCAAGCCGCAAGGCCGGCAGGAACTATATGCCTGGAACGTAAAGCCCGCAAGCGCAGACAAGGCGTGCAGATATTTCCTGACTATCTGCAGGGATATCCGCAATACCTGCAGTCATCCGGATTTCAACCCTAAAGCCGCTGCAATAAAGAAGGCCCTGGCCTCGGCCGCTGATTGCCTGGTTCCAGTGGTTGCAGCAGCCATAAAGGCCACCATCGAGCACCCTGTAGAAGGATCTACAGGACGTACCACGGCCTACCGCTCATTCCTATGGCCATTTCTGAAGAATTCTGACAGCTTTTTTTCAGACTACTATCTGGAAAAGCTATTCCCTGAAGAAGAATTGGAAGCGATTCCCGAAGATGTGGCTAGAGCCGGTCTCAAAACTATAGCCAGGCAAATTGCCTCTATGCGCAGCGGTCTGATCAATGCCGATGCTGATGAGACCAAGGAGAAGTGGTGTAAGCAAGCACTTTTCCCAATTCTAGGCGCAACTCTGAAAGAAGGCGTGCGTATCGTCACAGAAGACGGGGTATCACAACCGACGTTTGTACTGCCTGTGGCGGATTTGAAGGGAGAGCCGAGGACAGAATACCAGGGCAAGGACGCAGGGCGCGATCTTGCCTGCCTGACATGGGTCCTGCCCTGGAAGACCAGTCTGGACTCTGTAGCAATTGATCCTGAATTTAAGAACCTGCCGGTAATAGAGATGGCCCACAAGGTCCTCAACTTGTCGAACGTTCCCTGGGCCGTGCTCACCAATGGCCGCAAACTACGACTGCTTTCCAAAAGGACGGCCCACAAGCCCCGCTGCTTCCTGGAGATTGATCTCCAATCCGTAGCGGACCGCAGGGGCGACGCGGAAGCCAGGCAGGCCTTTCGTTACTTCCTCGGACTCTTTTCCGCCGGTTCCTTTACGGAAAAGGACGATCAGGACAACACCCGCCTGGACCGGGTTCTCACAGGTAGTGAACGACACGGCAAGGAAATAGGCGACGAGCTCAAACAGAACGTCTTCAAAGCCCTGGAAGAACTTGGAGACGGTTTCCTACATTACCTCCGGTCAATAAGTCCAGACGAACTGGATATGTGGCGAAAGGAGAAGGCATCTTCGCTGTCACTGGAAGAATACCTGGCATCAGACCAGTTACTTACGGAAATCTACCACGAGTCTCTCAGCCTGATGTACCGGCTGCTCTTTCTCTTTTATGCAGAGAGCCGGAATCTTCTTCCCATGGATGACGAGATGTACCGGGAGACCTACAGCCTGGAATCCATCCGGGATGATATTATATCAATCCACGACGATCCTGACACAAAGCGCTTCTTCGGCAAAGGGCACACGGACCTCTGGGACCGCTTAAAGGAACTCTTCGTTTTCGTCAACAAGGGGTGGAGAAATGTTATTCCTGCATACAACGGTGGACTCTTCGATCCTGATCTGCATGAGTTCCTGGAGCGTTTCAAGGTAGATGACTATCATCTGGCGCGGGCAATCGATCTTCTGAGCCGTACCAAACCACGCGCAGGCCAGGCCCGCGGAGAAGGCCGGAAGAAGGTCACTTATCGAGACCTGGATATCCGCCACCTGGGAAGCATCTATGAGGGAATTTTGGAATACGCCGCCCAGATTGCTGACCAGGACCTGGTTGTTTTGAAACGGGGTTCAGGAAACAAGGTCTATGAGGAATATGTCCCTGTTTCAGAGCTTAAGAACAAAGAGATGGAGCAGTTTAAGTCCTGGCGAGAGGCCAAGGAGGAAAATCCTGAAAATCCCAAACCGCCGCGCGGGTGCAGGATCATGGGGGAAAAGACCAGCGGCCAATACTTTCTTGTATGCGGCGGTCGCGAATCCAAGAGAAAGTCCTCTGGTTCCTACTATACCCCTGATTACATAGTCCAGTATATCGTTGAGGATACATTGGGACCGTTGGTTCGAGGCGAGTGCAGGCCCAAGCCCGAGCCATTGAGCGAGGAACTCAAGAAGCTCGGCATCAAGGACGAACCGGCTCCTACCGGACGACTTACGTCTGATGAAATCCTGGAATTGAAGGTCTTAGATCCTGCCATGGGTTCAGGACACTTCCTTGTGGCGGCCACAGAGTATCTTGCAAGGGCCTATGGAGAGGCCCTCATTCGAGAGAGCAAGGATGATGACGGCGTGATCAGCGACGATGAATTCATCCGCTACAAGCGCATCGTGGCTGAACGCTGCATCTACGGCGTGGATATCAACCCAGTGGCCGTGGAACTGGCAAAGCTCTCCATGTGGCTTTTTACCATGGACAAGGGAAGACCTCTTTCTTTCCTGGATCACCACTTGAAATGCGGGAATTCACTTATCGGGGCGTGGATAAAGGACCTGGGGGCGTTGCCTGAATTTGATAAGAAAGGGAGGCCGAAAAAGGTTGAGATTGGAAAGGTGCCAGCGACTCAGATGAACTTATTTGAGACACGGTTCAAAGAAAAGCTTCCTTTGATGATTCGGGATTTATTGGGGATTATGAAAAATGAGACCCTTACGCCTGACGATATCAAACTGAAAAAGGACCTGGATAAGGCAGTGGAAGATGTTAAACGGCCGTTCAAGAATATCGCGGATGCGTGGGTGGGGACGTATTTTGGGGATGAAGTTAGAGATTATGAGAGGCTGTTGTCAAATGTAGCACTGGCGAAAAAGAGAAAAAGCAAGGCTACTGAAGAACACGGGTTTTTTCATTGGGAATTGGAGTTTCCTGATGTGTTTTTTGATCACAATGGAAACAAGTTAACAGACATCGGATTTTCTGTGGTAATGGGTAATCCTCCTTACCGACGCGAGCGCGATGCGATTGATCTTATTAGAACAACTCGTTGTTCAAAGCTCGGTACGAAATACCATCAAGGCAAGATGGATTATTGGTATTACTTTAGCCATTTGGCGTTGTCAATGTTAAAAAAGAAAGGGTTGCATAGCCTTATTGTGCCTATTTACTGGG
>JAYEFH010000354.1:0-1793 GCA_034658555.1 Thermodesulfobacteriota bacterium
TGATCTCGCGAGTATCGCCCTCGCGCAGCACCCGGCTATTGCTGGTCACCAATTGTTGCAGTGCCCCGGCCGCACGTTGGGCGGAATACTCCTGGATGGTACCGATGATGGCATTGACCAGCAAGACCGCGCCTATAAAACCGGCGTCGGACCACTCTCGGATCGCCAGGGAAAACAGGGCGGCCGCAACCAGGACATAGATCAACGGGCTTATGAACTGATGCAGGAAAACACGGGCGATACCCGGGATTTTGGCGCGGGGCAACGCATTTCGGCCGTATTGCTCCAGACGGGTAGCGGCCTCCAGGCGGCTGAGCCCGTGGTGCGAACTTCGCAACGCGGTCAGGACACCATCACCTGATTCTGCATGGGGCGCAGAAATCTCTTTCATGCCGGTCTGCCTTCGATGCCGGTCAACCTGCAACTTAGCTTAAACATACGTAGATACCACTTTTACATCTTCCCCCGCCTCATGATTGAAACCAGCAGCCAGAAGCCCATCACCCCTGCCACCAAAAAGCCTGAAAGGCCGATAGAGGCCGGCCACCATGTCCATAAAATCTTCCCTGCTCTTTTGGCTGATGCGGCCCATCATCGCGAAGTCCAGATAGCAAATGACATTGTCCGGAAGAATGAAAATGTTTCCCGGACCGAGGCAAGGGAGAGACTCATCGAAGGTTTGAAAAATTTCGTCAATAGGAACGCCGAGCTCCGATTCAATAATCCTCTTGGCCTCCCGGTATCCCCCGGTAATGGCTTCATTAGCCTGATGAAACTTCGTGGTGAAAAAAACATGATAGAGAAATCTTAAATTATGGCAGTTCACAGTTGATAATCTTTATGTATTCATTCCATTCAAGCAAAGACGACCTCTTTCAACTTGGCATTTTCACTTAAATGGCTTGTATCTGATATCTTACTGCCGGTCAAGTCATAGAAGCTATCTCACAACGGAGTTCTGTAGACTATTCTATATTGTTACAAATGAATAATTATTTGGCATTCCTATTCTTATTATGCATTTTTAAGAGCAGGGGCATAGAACTTTTTGACATATTCTTTGACCATGCGCCGCGCACTGAATCTTGGACCGTCACTCTTGAGGGATTCATTCATTATCTTGATAGTATAGGAATTTCCATTTTTTGACAGGATTAACAGGATTGTCATGATAAAAAATATTAAGAAATCCTGTAAATCCTATTAATTTTTGTTCAACTTATTTATCTCCCGTTCCTTATTGACTTGTACACTTTTTTAAAGGATTACGCTCCAAGGGCATGAAAAGAAAATGACCACTCTGAATGCAAAAAATATTCTGCTGGTCCATCCGCTTGGCTATCGGATAGAAGCCGCGGGCAGGGACATCTCCAGAATGGCAAACATCATGCCTCCTCTGGGACTGGCAAGCATAGCGGCCTTTCTCAAAAAACAGGGAAATGACGCCGCTATTATCGACTACTACGCCCGGCCTGGATTCAGGGTGTAATATTCCGGGATGCCGGAGGAGACACCTATTTCACCGGTTATCGGGACAAAAGGGATTGTTCTTGACACCCTTCCGTTTCCTGCCTACGAGGAACTGGAAGGATATCCCGAAGCCTACAGGCTGCCCATATTCAATTATCCCAAGGTTCCCAATACCAGTTGCATATCCAGTCGTGGCTGCCCTTATGCCTGCAGCTATTGTGACCGGTCGGTATTCCGGCGCAGTTTCCGTTATAATTCGGCCGAGTATATGTATCACCACCTATGTTACTTGAAGGAACGCTTCGGGATACGGCACATCAATT
>JAYEFH010000355.1:0-1788 GCA_034658555.1 Thermodesulfobacteriota bacterium
GGGCCGTTCCATATCCACCGGTAGCAAGGCCGCCTGCATTACAGTGAGTGAGCACGCCGCCCTTTTCCGGTAAAAGGGCCTGACCATGAAATCCTATGGCCAGGTTGGCCCTTACGTCTTCTGTCCAGATAGAAACGGCTTCCTTTTCTAAAATGGCTGTGAGATCGCCCGGGCTCAGCTCATAATGCCTGCGTGCAAGCTTTTCAAGCCTCTCTACCGCCCACTTCAAGTTCACTGCCGTGGGCCGGGCCTGGAGCATGAAAGCCGCTTCCTCCAGCCATTTTTCTACAAAGAGGTCTTTGTCTTTATCCTTGAGTTCATAAGCAGCCAGAACCATGCCAAAAGCGGCAGTGATCCCTATGGCCGGTGCTCCCCTCACCACCATATCCCTTATAGCCTGAGCAACATCTCTTGCTGATCTATACGCGAGCCAGGTCTCCTCATGAGGTAATAACCTCTGGTCCAACAAATATAGAACATGCTTTTCCCAACGGAGCGGTACTACAGACGTATTACCTTCGCTTTGAAGCAGGCTCGATGGCATATCGTAGTTGCCGGCAGCAATATCTTTCACAGGCCCAGGGCCTTTCGCAGCAGTTCGTTTACCTTTTTGGGATTGGCCTGTCCCTTTGTCTCCTTCATAACCTGCCCGACTAAAAAACCCAGGATCTTGGTCTTTCCGGCCTTGCACTTTTCCACCTCTTTTGGATAAGCCTCCACTACCTGCTCGACCACGGCGCTGAGGGTGGATTCGTCACTCACCTGGGCAACCCCTTGTTCTTCCACAATTTCTTTAGGACTTTTTTTTGAATCATATGCCTGTTCAAGGATATCTTTTGCCATCTTGCCGCTAATAGTGCCATCATCTATCAGCTTGAGCAATTCCGCCAGACCGGCGGGAGGTATCGGGCAGGCATCAATTTCTTGACCCTCTTGTTTTAGAAGACGGAACAGTTCCACCATTACCCAGTTGCTGACAATCTTTGGACTGGGAAACAGGGCTACGCATTCCTCAAAGTAATCAGCCAAGGATTTTGAGGCTGTGAGGACTCCTGCGTCATAATCTGAAAGACCGTATTGTTCCTCAAATCTAGCGCACTTTGCATCAGGCAGTTCAGGCAGCTCCGCCTCCACGCTGTCCATCCATGCATTATCAATCTCGACCGGGACCAAATCCGGGTCGGGAAAATATCGATAATCATGGGCCTCTTCTTTACCCCTCATTGTAACTGTTACACCCTTGGCCGCATCCCAAAGACGGGTCTCCTGCACTATCTCATGGTCATCAAGTAAAAGAGCTGTCTGACGCCTTATCTCAAACTCCAACGCCTTCTCCACATTACGGAAAGAATTCATATTTTTGAGTTCCGCCCTGATGCCGAACTTTTCCCGCCCCATGGGTCTCAAGGAAATATTGGCATCACAGCGCAGACTACCCTCTTCCATATTGCCGTCACTGATCTCCAAATAACGGACCTGCTGTCTCATTTTTTTGAGATATGAAGCAGCCTCTTCAGGACTTCGAATATCAGGCTCGCTCACAATCTCAATCAAAGGCACACCTGTCCGATTAAGATCCACATAGCTGACCGGCCTGTTTTCATCATGTATCAATTTACCTGCATCCTCTTCCAAATGGATGCGGGTAATACCGATCCTCTTGGCCTGTCCGTTTATAGCGACTTCAACCCAACCGCGTTCAGCCAGAGGAAGATCATATTGAGAGATCTGATAGCCCTTGGGAAGATCAGGATAAAAATAGTGCTTTCTGGCAAAAACGCTGAAAGG
>JAYEFH010000356.1:0-1779 GCA_034658555.1 Thermodesulfobacteriota bacterium
TTCTTTTGTTAACCTTCTACCAACCTTGCGCCTTAAGCTTGGCAACCCTGTTTATGAAAGTGAGAAGTGCCTAAAGTGTCTAAAGTTAAAGAAAATATGTATATTAGCTTTACGCTTTAGCTACTTATTTTACAGCAAATATGCCTTCTCCATGCAGAACTCACGAGTAAACGGTTCAGATTTTCGGTGAACCCCGAACCCTGAACCCGTCAACCTTTGAACCCCGAACCCTTGGACCTTTGAGCTCTGAACTTACGAACTTTTTCAAGGCACAAATATTGCTTAACAAAAAATAGTGCTTATTGTTTAATCAAACAATTTGTAATTAAGGAGATTAAAATGAGATGCTTGAAGACCCCCAATAGGCCGACTCAGCCTGCAATATGTAAAAACTGCAGGCGAAAATGTGAACTAGCTGGAAAACGGCGTGGCCACAGAAAGATTAAGTCATAGATTTTGCTGTATTACAGGATTCAGAACTCTTCATTATCGAATTCCTCACCTACTGAATAATCTGTAATGTTCTCCTCCCATCTGCGCCGCTCCTTCCAGTAACCAAATACCAGGGCCAGTACGGCACCGGCAGTCAATCCTGCAAAGCCTGCAAAAATCCAATTGGGATAATATAAATTGTGTTCGCGCTCGTTATTCTGTTCAAGCTCTCTGCCACAATACCGGCATACGAGTGCATCTTTTTTAACTCTTTCTTTGCAGTGGGGACATATTTTACCTAACATAGAGATCTCCTTAGTACCTGAATTGAGCGGTTCAAGGTTCAGGGTTCAAAGGTTGTGAGCGCAATGCCGATTTTTTTGCCTCTGCCTCAGATGGACGGACATACATTGGCTTTAATGTCTTAAAATCATCAGGCCTTCTGTCTTTTTGCCACCTGAGTTCTGCCAGTATACCCACTGATGCAGCCCTCACATAGGCCATGTGGCCGGGAACTATGATTGCCCGATCACCCAATCCATGTACCAATATATCCTGATATAACAAAAGGCCGCCTCCGAGCAAAAATACCCTTTGCCCATCAGGCACTAAAGCCGCCAACTCTTCCGGGAAAATGGCATGATACGGACTTATCTTCTCTAGCTCACCGGAACTTCCAATTTGGTAGAGAGCTGTATAAACCTGAGACTTCCTAGCGTCCAGTACCGGGCACACAAGGTCCCCCTTGCATGCGACAACATGACTTGCAAGGGCATCAAGGGTCGGGACACCGATCAGTGGTAATCCTAACGCAAAAGCCAGGCCCTTTGCAGTGGAAAGACCTATTCGCAGTCCGGTAAAGCTACCCGGGCCAAGGCTTACAGCAAGAAGACCAAGGTCAGACCAGTCAGCTCCCAGCCTCTGCATCAACCATTTAATAATGACCATCAATCTACGGGATTGGGTCTCCTTGTCGGCAAGGCCCACTTCCGCTACGGGCCGGCCGTCGCGTATCAACGCCACCCCTCCCACGTAGTCAGATGTCTCGATAGACAGAGTAAGCACATTTTTATCCAATCACCAAATCCCTAATCCTCTAATCCGAAGGAATGAATCCCATAAGTCGAGCAATGTCATTGTAAAAAATCACCACCATCAGGGTCATGAGAATAAAAATCCCGATCTGCTGAGCTATTACTTTCTGACGCATGGTAATTGGTCGCCTCATAATGCCCTCTATTGCCAGAAAGGCCAAATGACCGCCGTCCAGTACAGGTATGGGGAGCAAATTCAGAAAGCCTATATTTACGCTGAGAAGAGCCATAAAGTAGAAAAGATTGAGTATGC
>JAYEFH010000357.1:0-1775 GCA_034658555.1 Thermodesulfobacteriota bacterium
TCCTCTTTCTTATCAACCGGGCTTTGAAGCTTAAAAAGCGCCACAAATCCGACCAACCTTACAGACCTGCCATAGGTAAAGTCATAGGGTTACTTTTTGAAAAACCGTCTACAAGGACCCGTGTCTCTTTTGAAACCGCAATGTTACAACTGGGCGGCAATGTAACTTTTTTGTCTTCAGGGGACCTTCAATTGAGAAGAGGAGAGCCCCTTAAGGATACAGCGAGGGTTCTCTCCCGCTATCTGGACTGTCTTGTGGTCCGCACCTTTGGCCAGGAGGTGGTTGATGAGCTTGCCGAGTGGTCAGACATCCCTGTTATCAATGGACTTACTGATCAGCATCATCCGTGTCAAGTACTCTCTGACATCATGACTGTCATGGAGCACAAGCATGAAGACATAAAAGCCCTGAAAGTCGCCTGGGTAGGGGATGGAAACAATGTAGCCCATTCATGGATACAGGCTGCAAGCAGGCTTGGATTTGCCTTGGCTCTGGCCTGCCCGGAGGGATACGAGCCTGACAAAGAGATTTTAAACAGGGCTCAGGCTGAGTCCGCAGCACCTATCACACTCACGATTGATCCCAAAGAGGCAGTAGAAAGTGCTGACATAATCAATGCAGACGTGTGGGCCAGTATGGGCCAGGAAAAAGAGGCATCGAAACGCCGTAAGATATTTGCCTCATATCAAATCAACGAGGCACTTCTTGCCAAGGCCAAAACAGATGCCATTGTCCTCCACTGCCTCCCAGCCCATCGAGGAGAGGAAATAAGCGAGAAGGTGCTGGAAGGACCGCATTCAGTAGTATGGGACCAGGCGGAAAACAAGATGCATCTTCACAAGGCCGTGCTGGAATGGGTCATGGAATTATAGAGGTGAAAACGGTAACCGGAGGTGAGAAAATTCTTCCGGGCATCCGTGTTATCCATACGCCGGCCTATACAGAAGGAAGGTAACGCATCTACATCTTTGTGTTTTCCCAATTTCGAATCTCGAATTCCACTGCAAAAATAAAGGATACCGGATAATCGATAAAATCCATCTTGCCACTATTCCATCATTCCACTATTCCATATGTGTGCTACAAAACAGAATGCCACTAGAATACCTGTAACTTCAATAGGTTATAGAAATCCCGAGACGTTGGATTATATTGAATATGGCTGAATTAGAGGAATTTACCTTACGCATAGACCCTTCATCGGTCTGTTTTTTTCGTTTCATTCTTGAAGGATATGATAACATGTTTATGCTCAGCACTGTTGACCAACGTGCAGGATTGGTTGAGGTGCGGGCAGTACGGGGTTCTTTAAAGGACCTTTTGCTTATCCTTAGATCTTTGAAATCCATTATAGGTCTTGATCGTATGGACTCAAGATGTAATGCCTGGATAATGGAACAACTATAGAAAAATGAAACTATTAAATTTCAACAATGTGAATGCCGTCGGCTCCCGGGATAGAGGGCGCAAAAAGCTCTACCTCGCCACCTTTGGCTGTCAGATGAACGATTATGACTCCCAAAGGATAGCCCAGATCCTCCACGAAAAATACGCACTGACATCAGAACCTGATAATGCGGACCTGATCCTTATAAATACTTGCTCAATCAGGGAAAAGGCGGAAAACAAGGTCTACAGTCTTGTTGGCCGCTTAAAAAAGTCCAAGCAACAAAAGCCAGGTTTGATCATTGGTATTGCAGGTTGTGTTGCTCAGCAGGAAGGAGATCGTCTTTTAAAACGTCTACCATTTATTGACATGGTATTCGGACCACAAT
>JAYEFH010000358.1:0-1149 GCA_034658555.1 Thermodesulfobacteriota bacterium
GAACCAACCGCGCAGAAGTCGCATTTGTGGTCCGCGACGAGTGGCAGGGCCGCGGCATAGGCAAGTTTCTGTTCAGACACCTTACGACAATTGCCAAACGGCATGGCATTACCGGATTCACTGCTGAGGTCCTGCGAAGCAACAAAAGAATGCAGGCGGTTTTTAATAACAGTGACTTGCGGGTAAAAAGCAAGCTGAGTGATGACATCTACAGTTTTGAGATGGACTTTGATTAATCAGAAACCGAACTCCGCCGCCAGAAAAGTATGGTCCGAGGGCTTTTGAGCAAGCCTTGGGCTGATATCTATGTATGCCTTTTCAGCATGTTCCGCCAACGCGGCCGTAGCAAGTATGTGATCTATGCGCCAGCCTAAATGCCTCTTGACTGCATTGGGTATCCTGTAGTCATAAAACGTATACTGGTTCGAATCCGTATTATGCTTCCGGAATACGTCTATAAATCCCCATGCCTTGACCTTCTCCAACGCTTTGCGAGTATCTTCATGGAAACAGACATGATCTACATGGCTATCAGGAGCATAAACGTCTCTTGGCTCAGGGGCAACGTTGAGATCTCCACACCAGAGCAATGGTTCGTCCGGGGAATAATTCCTATCAAAAAGGTCCCTTAACCTTTTGAACCACTTTAGCTTGATCTGAAAATACATATGGTCCAGGGCTCTGCCCTGGGGAACATACGCATTAACAACAGAAATATCCTTTACAACACACCGGATAAGCCGGGCCTCATCCTCCGGGCTGTTTTCAGGGTCATCAAAACCAACAGCCATGTCTTTTATCTCGTGTTTGCCGGCGATCGCAACGCCATTGTAAGACTTCTGGCCCTTGTAGATCACATTATAGCCAATTTTATTAAATGCTTCTTTTGGAAAATCCTTATCCTGAACCTTTGTTTCCTGCATGCAAAGCACATCAACCGGATTTTTTTCAAGCCAGGGAATTACTATGTGAAGACGTGACCTTATAGAATTTGTATTAAAGGTGGCAATGCTGAATTTGTCGATTTTCATATTCTGAGACCCTTGCCGGATAAGGAACGGAAGATAAATAAGTTGAACAAAAATTAACAGGTTTTTTTGTTGTATTCAAGGCACGAGGAACAGGCATAACGGGTTATGTGATCGACTA
>JAYEFH010000358.1:1249-7925 GCA_034658555.1 Thermodesulfobacteriota bacterium
GATTTTCATATTCTGAGACCCTTGCCGGATAAGGAACGGAAGATAAATAAGTTGAACAAAAATTAACAGGTTTTTTTGTTGTATTCAAGGCACGAGGAACAGGCATAACGGGTTATGTGATCGACTAGCAACGAAGACAGTGTCTTTTTCTATTGATTTTTTTTCGTCATCATGCAATATATAAATGACTTGTTGTTGCCGGACGCTGCGCGCCCGGAACAATCGCCGCGTATCACTATCCGCGGCGAGCTGGAAAAAAGGGGTGGGGTAACAAGCATAAACAAATGAAAGAAAAAAATTAAAAAGTCGAAAATAATGGACAATCAAAGAAAAATGAAAGGAGTGTGTAAAGAAAAATGAAAAAGGATATCACTACTTTATTATCAGTTGTTGGAGCAATAACTTTAGTCTTTATAATTGGAATTTCAACCGCAATAGCCTCGCCTATTCTTTACGTTAACGACTCCGCTGGTCGTCTAGGAACAGTCGACGTTTATAATGGATCAGTTAACGTCATTGGCAATATGGGCGTTGTAATGACGGATATAGCATTTGATCCTAACGGCAACTTGTTCGGCCTATCTTTTACACATCTGTATAACATTGATTCTAATACAGCTACAGTTTCGCAGATAGGAGCGCATGGTATTCGTAGCGGGAATTCTCTAGTTTTTGGAACGGATGGAACGTTATATGCTGGAGGGGATTTAACAACGCATTTGTTTGAAATAAATACCAATACCGGAGTGTCAACGGATATAGGCAATATGGGCTTTTATTCAGCCGGCGATCTTGCTTTCAATCATGGGGATCTATTCCTCTCATCGAAAAATAATCAATTGGTAAATATCGATTTGGCTAACGGTTCAAGTGGAACAGCAGTTTGTCCATCTGGATTCTCTAATGTTTATGGCATGGCCACAGGCGATGATGAAATACTTTACGGCGTTTCTGGTACATCAATATTCTCTATTGATATGTCAACCGGGGCTGGAACTTTAGGGCCTAATTATAAAAATCATGGTCTTGGAACCGCCTACGGCTCAAGTTTTGTTAAGGAAGCTGTTGTACCTATACCTGGTGCGGCCTGGCTTTTAGGGTCTGGATTAATATGTCTTGTTGGATTGAGAAAGAATTTACGCAAATCAAACAATATCTAAACTTATGTAATGATTACGCTGAAAGTCCTTCTTGGACATATATTTATATTGTTGACCGGCTTATAAGGTCTGGGCCTTTGCGGAAAAAATACTGGAGCGTCTTGAGAGACCGTTTCAGTGGTCCTGTCGGGGATTAGGTTGAAGATTGAAGGAATGTTGGACGTTCGATGTCCATTTTTTCAGTACTTCCCTGGATAAACCCATGAATACTCTTTTTCTGCTTAGGCGTCATGTCCATAAACTGCAATCCCATACGGTGCATATGACCCTTTTTCCAAACCCATCGTACAATGCCTTCAATTTTGACTCGGGAACTTGATGGAAAAAATATGGTGAGTCTTGAGCTGGAAGGGAATTCCTGTAATGCCTCAAATCCAGCTCCACTCTTACTGATGTCTGTCAAAGATTCCACATAGAAACGCCGGCCATCCGAAATGGTGACCAATGATTCAATTGGGACTCGCTTATCCTGCCGTCGTTCAGAAGAAAATATTTCTTTCATTGCACTCTCATTCATATCTTATTAACCCGGATTTTGTAATAATCCCCAACCAACAATATAATAACACGCTATTTATAAAAATACCACAAAACATATCCTTTCACTGGATATTTCATATAAGGAAATGAGCACCACATATAGTAGGCCATGTGTGAGGTAACCGCAATATATAGCGGCCTTAATAGCAGATAATGGCTTATATGAAATATCCAGATCCTTTCACGAGCAATAATAGCCTCTGGAAGACAGCCGCATTGTGCAGACCCTCATGCGGGTTGGTCTGGCCCCTCCCGGCTAATCAATCAGGGCTTGATTGGTTTATCTTCTTTATCCTTAAAAGAACCTACTGCAATCATAATCAGATCTATCAACGACCATATCCCAAGACCTCCGAGGGTAATGAGTTGAAGGATTCCTGTACCAACTTTCCCAACATAGAATCTGTGAATACCTAAGGGTCCTAAAAGAAGGCAGAGTAATAGTGTAGGCACAAATGCTTTATTGCTTTTTTCCATAATAATTCCTATTATTTTCTTTGTCTATTTCTTGACCAGGATAGCATACAATATGTCCATTTCCGTCCTTGTATGCACCAATCAAAAGCAAAATAGTAATAATGATTGAATGAATCCAATCCAATCCAAGAACTATCCATCCAACAATAGAATACTTTGTGATAACAAGAAAAAAACCTGTTACTGTAAGGCACACATCAAATAAACCATGTAGCCAACGGCCTAAATAAAAATGGTTTATACCCAGAATCCCAAATATTGCCGACAGACAAACAGCAACAGAATATTTTTTTGGTGAAACTTGCATTAAAGCAGCCAATCTATAATATTTGTAAACTTTATCGGAACTAATGAAAAAAAACTTTAAAAAAAATTCTATGAACCGCTTGCAAAACTCATGAATTCTGTTCCAGGGCAAGGCGCGAGGAGGAAAAAATTAATCACCCGGCACAGTGTTTGGCAAAGAAAATCTGGCAGGTAGAAGCTGCGGGATCAGGACTGTTTTTCCCATCCTGAGAAAATATGCGTCGGTCATGCCTGCGATAAAATCTCTCACAATGGCCTGGTAAGACTGCCTCTGAGCGTAGCTGTCATCCATCCCATTAAGGTAATCCTTGAAAATTACTGATTCATTCCTGTCCTGTTGCAGGTCATCCAGAAAGTGTTCAAACAAAATCCTGTAGAGGTCTTTGATCTTGGATGATTCGGTCTTAATCCGGGGATTCATATAGATGAACTCCATATTGAAGGCCTTTAGCTCTGACAGGGCCTTTACCACCTCATGACTGAAGGCTGTCTCGTCTCTATCCAGGCTGGATTTAATAAGATCCTCAACCAGGCGGTAAACTATGGTCCCGTTTGTGTCCCCCAATATCTCTCGGCAATGACCGGGGACCTGATCCCTCCTAATCAGACAAAGCCTGATGGCGTCCTCGATATCCCTTCCCACATAGCTGATTACGTCGGCCATCCTGACCACACATCCTTCAAGTGTCATGGGCCGGAGGTCTGTCTGAGGTAAGGAGAGCTTTGCCTCTATCTCCGAATCAAGCGTCTTAAAGGTCTTCCCTCTGTGAGGTCTGATTGACTGGCAGTGTATCTCACCATCGTGGCACAGTATTCCATCAAACACCTGGAGACTGAGATTGCATCCCCTACCCTTTCGCTCAACTCTGCGCAGGAAATGAACTCCCTGGACACTGTGAATAAACGGAGTAAGTCCATATTTCATGCATAACTCGGTAAGATATCGTTCACCATCGTGACCAAATGGAGGATGGCCGATATCGTGGCCATAGGCAATGGCCTCTATAAGGTCCTCATTCAATCGGAGAAAACGGCCTATAGTTCTGGCTATCTTTGATACCAGTTGGACGTGAAGCACTCGATGGGTAATATGATCATTGGGGATAAGGGAAAAAACCTGGGTCTTGTCTATATACCTTGCATATGCCAGTGAATGCAAAATTCTGTCTGCGTCAACTGAAAACCATTGCCTGTGGTCTGTAGCTAACCGTTCTTCCTCCTTCTCCCGGACGGCATCAACACTGAGGGTTGCAAAGGAAGAAAGCCTTTTTCTCTCGTCTTTTTCCAGACGGCTCTTTTCATCAATAAGGTTTATTGTCATAGACCCGTTTTATCTCTCCCAAATTTCTACTTTCTAATTTCAATTCGTAAACGGTTATCAATATCCTATACCTGATTTAACAAAGCAATTGTTATTGTGTGTATATTGACACCATAATCTCTCATTCTTACCTTGCTTTGGAATAAAAAATAACTTTTCAATACATTTAAGCCTTTAAAATCTAAGGATGTTTTAAATCATGCAACTTGAAAAATTCACAATGAAATCACAAGAGGCCCTTCATGAGGCCCAGAGTTTGGCCCAAAACAAAGGGCATCAGCAAATCGAACCCGAACATCTGCTAAAGATACTGCTGGCCCGGCCTGAGGGAATTGTGCCATCGGTTCTGAAAAAAATGGGGGTTGAAATCCGGGCCATTGAAGCCGAAGTGGATGAGGCTGTAAACAATCTCCCTCAAGTGAGCGGAGCGGGTCTGCAGGTCTATATGTCATCCACGCTGAACCAGATACTTGAAAAGGCATTTGCCATTGCGGATAAAATGAAGGATGAGTATGTCAGCCAGGAACATCTGGTTCTTGCCATCCTCGACGCATCCCACACAAAGGCCTGCCAAGCGCTGACAGGCCATGGGGTCAACAAGGACACCTTCCTGCAGGCCCTGGTATCCATAAGGGGTAGTCAGAGAATAACAGACCCTAACCCTGAGGACAAGTATCAAGCACTTGAAAAGTATGGAAGAGACCTCACCTCTTTTGCAAGATCAGGGAAGCTGGATCCGGTAATAGGTCGCGACGATGAAATTCGCAGGGTCATGCAGGTACTGTCACGAAGGACCAAGAATAACCCCGTGCTCATAGGTGAACCCGGGGTTGGTAAGACTGCGATAGTAGAGGGTCTGGCCCAACGAATAGTCTCCGGCGATATTCCTGAGACATTGAGGGACCGGCGCGTTATTGCCCTGGATATGGGGGCCTTGATCGCAGGGGCCAAGTTCCGGGGTGAATTTGAAGAACGGCTGAAGGCAGTCCTCAAGGAAGTGGCTGAACGGCAGGGCGAGGTCATCCTGTTTATAGATGAAATCCACACCATGGTGGGCGCCGGAGCGGCCCAGGGATCCATGGATGCATCGAATATGCTGAAACCCGCCCTTGCCAGGGGAGAACTCCACTGTATCGGTGCCACCACAATAGATGAATATCGCAAATACATTGAAAAGGATACGGCGCTCGAAAGACGCTTCCAGCCCGTGATGGTGAATGAGTCCAGTGTTGAAGATACCATTGCCATACTCCGCGGGTTGAAAGAAAAATACGAGGTGCATCACGGAGTGAGGATAAGGGATTCAGCCATAGTTGCCGCATCCACCCTGTCTCAACGCTATATCACGGATCGTTTTCTCCCGGACAAGGCCATTGATCTTATAGACGAGTCGGCAGCAAAGCTGAGAATCGAAATAGACAGCCTTCCAGCAAACATTGACGAACTGGAACGTCGAAGCATGCAGCTTGAAATAGAACAGCAGGCCCTGAAAAAAGAAGGTGATCCGGCATCCAAGGAAAAATTAGAGAAGATCAAACAGGACCTTGCCGACCTCAGAGAGCAAAGCGATGCGCTCAAGGCCGGATGGCAGCAGGAAAAGGGAATTATTCAAAAAATCCGTGATATCAAGGGACGTATAGATCAGCTCAGAATCGACGCAGAAAGATTCCAGCGTGAGGGTGACCTGAACAAGGTAGCTGAGATCCTCTATGGAGAAATCCCAAATCTTGAAAAGGAACTGAAAGAGGAACAGGACCGTATAGAGGAGCTTAAGAAAAACGGCACCAGCATGCTTAAGGAAGAGGTGGACGCTGACGACATTGCGGACATCATATCCAAGTGGACCGGAATACCGGTCAGCAGACTTCTTGAGGGAGAAAGGGAAAAGCTGGTCCACATGGAAGATCGCCTGAGCCAAAGGGTTGTTGGCCAGGAAAATGCCATACAGGCGGTATCAAACGCAGTCCGCAGGGCCAGGGCCGGTCTGCAGGACCGCGCGCGGCCTATTGGCTCCTTTATCTTTCTCGGGCCGACAGGTGTTGGAAAAACAGAGCTTGCCAGGACCCTGGCTGAATTCATGTTTGATACGGAACAGGCCATAATTCGTATGGACATGAGCGAATACATGGAAAGACACTCCGTCGCCAGGTTAATCGGTGCGCCTCCGGGCTATGTGGGATATGAAGAAGGAGGCTATCTCACAGAGGCCGTACGGCGCAAGCCCTATTCCGTTATTCTTTTTGACGAGATAGAAAAGGCCCATCCGGACGTATTCAACATACTGCTCCAGATCCTGGACGATGGAAGGCTTACCGACGGCAAGGGCCGTACTGTAGACTTCCGCAATACCATAATTATCATGACTTCCAACATAGGCACTGACCTGATTCAGGAAATCAAGGACCCTGAGGAGGTGGAGCACAGGATGATGGACGCCCTTCGTCTCCGCTTTAAACCCGAGTTCCTGAACCGTGTGGACGACATGATCATCTTTCACTCACTCAGCAAGGAACACCTGCAGAGTATTGTGGATATCCAGCTCAGCTATCTCAAGGACCGTCTACAGGAGCATAATTACGAAATTGACGTGAGCAAAGGGGCAAAGACATGGATAGCCGACGTAGGCTATGATCTTACTTACGGAGCACGTCCCCTCAAGAGAGCCATTCAGCGCTACATCGAAAATCCGCTGGCCCTTAAAATCCTCGAGGGAACCTTCAAAGAGGGAAACAATATTCTGATAGATACTGATGAAAATGGCCATGTGTCATTTCAGAAAAGATGAACATCGAACGTCCAACATCGAATATTGAATGGAAAAGATGAAGAAACAGAAATACCCGACATTCAACGGCTATTTCTGTTTCTTCAT
>JAYEFH010000359.1:0-26026 GCA_034658555.1 Thermodesulfobacteriota bacterium
CTGTAGCCGCAGATTATTACGTGATTTTCCAGACCTGTTGGAGCTTTCTCCGGCAGTTTCAATACAACCTTTTTAGATACGTATGGGATTATGATTACCGATAGTAATACAGAAACAACACCTATTCCTGAAAGCTGTACAAAAATTGAGAGAATCTGCAAAGGACCATGTCTATACTGTAGGTACGAAGGACCTTCACCAAGACTTGTCAATGTTGAGATTGTCCCAAAACGGGAATCCAGGTAGGTTAATGTCCTATGTTCGAAAATATGCTGGAATAATTTAAATAATAAAGGATACGCAAAAAACATCAGGAACAAAGAAACAGCAATGGTGATGATTTGGTGTCGTTTTTTTATAGCTTTAGACATATGTAGGCGTTCAGAGGTTCAGGGCTCAGAGGTTCACCGTTCAGGGTTCAATTATGGAATAGAAAATCTATATACCTAAAGGGTAATCAATTACTATTTCCTTACCAACTCCATAGACTTTTGATAAAGTCTTATATATTTTTTCCTTACTTTATCCCATGTATGATTCTTATATATATTATGCACTGCATTTACTTGCATTTCCTTTATGGTATCAGGTGAATTCCTGTAGGTCTTTAAGGCTCTGTTCACGGCATGAATAAGGGCATCGGGCGTATGATCCTTATAAGAAAAACCATTAAAGCCATCCCTTACCTTGATCAGCCCGCCTGTAGTGCGGACAATGGGCAGGTTGCCCATGAGCTGGGCCATGAAATCAGTGAGCCCACAGGGTTCGTATCGGGATGGAATTACAAAAAAATCCCCTGCGGCATATATGAGGTTTGCAAACTCTGAATCGTATCCTACAAGCACTGCAAAGCGCCCTTCGCAAGCAGGGCGTTCTGCCAAGGATATGAGATGGTTCTCTATCTCCATGTTCCCATTGCCAAGAATTACTACCTGAATGTTTTTGTCCTTTTCCATTAGCACTTCCAGGGCCTGACCCAGTATATCCAGACCTTTTTGCTCGGAAAACCGGCTCACAACAGTGATCAAAGGCTGACTTGGGCTGTAATCAATGGAACCATACATTTTGATATCGCCAATCTCGGCAAACATCAGTCTGATGACCAGCTCCTTTCTGCAGATTGCCTTGCCGGCCAGATCACCCCTGGCCGGATCAAAGGCCGCAGGAAGCCCTAATATTTCCGGATGGCCGGGGTTGAACTCATCAGGATTTATGCCGTTGGTAATTCCTTCGATAAATCTGCCCCTATCTTTAAGAGCATGACCCAGCCAGCCAGTAAGGGCGTCAAGTTCCGTCTCCTGAAGCTCTCTTGCGTAATTTTCACTCACTGTATTTATAGGCGCATAGGCAGCGCCGGCAAGAAACGGATCAAAGGAACCGTTGAGAACACTACTGTAGATCGTCCTCCGGGGAAGACCGGTCATAGTCATGGCAAACAAAAGATCCGCCACATCCTGGTGGTAGCCTAATCCGGCATTATGGATGGTAAGCAGGGCGCTACTGCCCTTGAAATAGTGCCGGAAGCCCTCAATTTCCCTCATCATGGCCGGGAGTACACCTGTATGACCATCCTGACAATGGAATACATCCGGCCTGGTACCTGTAAAAATTGCATAATCCAGTGCGGCCTTCTGAAGCAGGATATTCATGACAAAATAGTCAAAGTGACCCTCCCCTTTTTTATGACTGGGATCAAGGATCTCTTCTTCCCCTGTGTATACATAGACCCCCAGTTTTTCACTAAAGCGGTTTGCCTCCACAAGTATTATATCAACACCATTCAGCTTTTGGTGCCAAAAGCTTATGTGTTCCCTACGTTCCTCATGTGCGTAGTTTGCGTCAACCTCGAATTGTGGACCAATGGTCTTAAAACTCAATTCTTCCGGCTTTACAAAGCCGTAACGAGGCATAATGACTGAAACCTCATAGCCGGCACTCACCAGTGATTCCATAAGATCCCGGCTCACATCCTTAACTCCACCTACACCGGCTATTCCTCTGTATTCACGGGTCAGCATCCAGATGGATTCAACGTCCTTCATGTCTTTAAAATTCTGCAATGCCTTCATGAAGACCTCTTGTTTCTTTGTCCTGAATTGAGAAAACAAAATTTGGGGTTTCCGTTCAGGCACTAGCTAGAAGTTTTGCTATTACAAACTTTTCTAATGAACGTAATGCCCTGATTTTTCAAAGCTAAATGCTAATGGCTAACAGCTAATCGCTTAATTTAATAGTATAGGAATTCCCATTTTATGGGCTATCAAATCAATAGGTTATAAAAAGTCCGCCCGAAGGCGGCTAAGTTCATATAACACACGACACCTGCTTTTTCACAGCAAAACACGGATTCCTCTTGGTGTCGCCTAATATTGTTATTTCTTCGCGGGTAAATGTGAACAACCGCACTGCCCCTGTCAAGAAATAGACCACATGATTTTAAGTTGTTTTTCTCTGATGCCGATAACATAAGTGTCTGAACGGAAACCCACCCGACTGTTCCTGTTTATTTAGTAGTACTTGTGGCTTGGCAGGACCGGAATTTGAAAGAAAAACCTGAGAGAGAATTTCAGAAAATGGTATAATAATGGATCTTGCAACATTTTTTGGTCTAATAGGGGCACTGATATCTATCGGTGCGGCTATCTTAATGGGTGGCAGCGCCATTGTGTTTGTGAATTTACCCGGGTTGATTATTGTCGTGGGCGGCTCAATAGCCATTACTTTGATGAAGTTCCCTATTGCCTATATGCTGAATGCATTCAAGATCGGAATGAAGGCGTTCTTTCATCGATCGGAAAAGCCGATAGTGCTTATCGAACAGGCTGTTCAATTGGCGACTGTTGCCCGGAAGAAGGGACTCATAGGACTGGAGGAGCACACCGATATTCAAAACGAATTCTTCAAAAAGGGGATCCAGATGGTTGTGGACGGCCACGATCCGGAATTGGTCCATAAAACCCTGTCTAAGGATATATACCTCACTCTCGAACGACATGAACAAGGTCAAAATATTTTCAAGGCCATAGGCGATGTCGCTCCTGCCATGGGAATGATAGGCACTCTGATAGGTCTCGTGCAGATGATGTCAAACATGGACGATCCGAAACAGATTGGCCCGGCAATGGCAGTTGCCTTGCTCACCACATTATATGGTGCAATAATTGCCAACACTATCGCCTTGCCAATCGCCAACAAACTTGCCATTCGCAGCTCAGAGGAACGTTTGAACAACTCTCTGATTGTTGAAGGCATTACGGCGATTCATGAGGGCTTAAATCCCAGGGTTATGGAGGAATTGCTCAAGAGATATCTCCCCGAAAGCAAACGAGAAAGCACACAAAAGGAAACTTCCTAGGCCAAAATGACTGAAGATACGGAAACAAAAGGGAAACAAGACGATATACCAGGGTGGATCACCACCTTTGCCGATCTCATGTCACTGCTGCTCGCCTTCTTTGTGCTCCTGTTTTCGTTTTCCGAACTCGATAAGGCCATGTACAAACAAATGGCCGGCTCCATGCGGGATGCCTTCGGCATACAACGTACAATTAAAGTGAGAGAGCAGCCCAAGGGCATCAATATCATCGCCAGAGAATTCAGCCCCGGCCGCCCCACTCCCACGGCGCTGAATGAAATTCGTCAATCCACAGCGAATGAACTTCGGCAGCTTGCTCAGTCCAACAAATCAGAGGGGGAAATTTCACCTAAACCTGATCTGTCCAACAAATCAAAGTATGAGATTTCTCATATGGAAGCTGATTATCGCAGGCTCCAGGATTCTCTGGCCCAAGAGATTGAGAAGGGCTTCATAGAGTTGGAAATAAAGGACCAAAAAATCATAATCCGCATTCTGGAAAAAGGTTCTTTTCCTTCAGGCAGCGCGCAGTTTATCCGTTCCTTCGCGAACGTACTAAAAAAAATAGGACTATCCATAAAAAACACCCGAGGAGAAATTGCAGTCGCGGGACATACTGATAACGTCCCCATTACCAGCGAACGCTTTCGATCCAACTGGGAGCTATCTGCATCCCGGGCGGTAACCGTAGTGCATGCACTGATTAAGGACAACGTATTATCACAGGAACATTTTCATGTGGAAGGCTATGCCGAAACCCGGCCTATTGATACGAATGATACTCCTGCGGGACAGAGCAGAAACCGCCGCGTGGAGGTAACCATCGTGTATGGTCAGGATCAGGAAAAGTTAATGAGTGTCAAGCAGCCGGATCAGGCTACAATGAACCGTCAACATCTCAATAATGCTCCGCCCCGGGAAGGATCTGTTGGAATAAGCACCACGACTCCAGGGGACCGGTCAGGCGTAGCGAGGGATGAAGTAACACCAGTCGGCAATTTGCCGGGCATCAAGCATAGACTCCCGATAACAGGCGTTAGCAATGAACAGGAAAGAAACTAAACTGAAACACCAGAAAGAGCGAAGGCTTTACTACCGGATAGATGACGAAGTCATATTGTTGTATCGCGAGATACCGCCCGACGAACTCAAAAAGATAAAAACCAATTTGTCCGAGCAGTTGGTAAACGCTTTCACTCTGGACTCAAAATTCGCAGCCATTGGCCAAGAAATACATCTGTTGTTGATAGACATCAAGAAGCAGTCCCGTGCAATGGCCCGGTATCTGTCTACTATTGACCGGAAACTGAACATATTGGCCCGTGCGGTACTGGCTCAGGAAAGAGATGTTTTAGACCAACCGGCCCAACTGGTAAATTTGGGTGCCGGCGGCTTGGCCTTTTATGCGATTACTCCTGCTGAGCTGAACGGGGTTCTGGAACTCCGCATGATACTGAATCCCTCCTGCACTGGTATCCTTACTTACGGCAAAGTCGTATACTGTAACGATAATTCCGGCGATGTTGATGGATTTCCCTATCGGATTGGGGTTGAATTCTGTGAGATAGAAAACGAAACTAGAGACCTCTTGGTCAAACACATCCTTCACAAGGAGGTCATTCAGAAAAAAGAGGTAAAATATCCCGGCACATGGAAATGAATTCCATGGTGGGTCTTGCCTGCTGATTTTTTTTCACTTTAAGGAAATGGCACCTTTCTTGCTGGAATTAAACTTAAAAATATGAGGACTAATTACAGTTATGATCAGTGCTGAAGGCACTTTGCCCCTGTCTATTTCCAAAGTATTTGAAAATCTTCCCAAAAATGAAGGTGGGGAGACAACAAATGAGGAGTTTGTCCAGCTCCTTGCCCTGCTGATGGGACAGTATACTTCACAAGATTTCATTTCACCCCGGACCATTCATCTACAGAATAGGGAAAACGGACATCAATTGCCGTTTGCCGGCAAGAAATTGCCGCTCCCGCCGGTCGCTACCCCCAGCGAGTATACATCCAAGACTCAGCATCGAGAGAATGACTCAGCACTTCCTGAAGTACAGAGCGCCAAACCGGAACAGATACATCTCAGGGACTTGCACCAGCTTTTCTCCATCGGTTCAGTCCTGGCTGTTCCGGGGCAATTCCCTGGATCGACTTTGGTAGAAAATACCCTTGAAACACCCTTTGGACATTCAGCTTGGGACCTTGCCATGGGCAAGAAAATACTGTTTATGGTAAAACAGGATGTCGGCGGACATTCAACTCATTCAGGCAACGGGTCCTGTCCTCTGAATCCGGACATGGAAGAACATGAGGCCTCATCTTCCGGGCCGGAATTTGAAAATCTCCCCAAAATTGACGGACATCAATTGCCTTTTGCCGGCAAGAAATTGCCATTCCCGCCGGCTGCCACCCTCTGCGAGCATATATCCAAGACTCAGCATCGAGAAAATGACTCAGCACTACCTGAAATACAGAGCGCCAAACCGGAACAGATGCATCTCGGGGACTTGCACCAGCTTTTCTCCATCGGTTCAGCTCGGGCTATTCCGGGACAATTCCCCGGATCGACCCAGTTGGGAAACACCCTTAAAACACCCTTTGGACATTCGTCCTGGGACCATGCCATGGGCAAAAAAATACTGTTTATGGTAAAACAGGATATCGGTCAAGCAAAGATTCATCTGAATCCGCCCGAACTCGGTCGGGTGGAAATCAAGATTTCTGTTCTTCGCGACGTAGCCGATGTGACATTTCTGACCGAACACGCAGGGGTCAAAAATGCCCTGGAAACAGCCATTCCCCGACTGGAGGCGATGTTCCGAGACGCAGGATTGAACCTGATGAACGTCGACATTTCCCACCATGCCTTTGATGGGCAGCACGGACATCCAACTCGTTCAGGCAGCGGGTCCGGTCCTCTGAATCCAGACACGGGAGAACATGAGGTCTCATCTTCAGAGCTGGAAAAGGACCTGATGCAAACGGAAACCGGTTTAATCGACTTCTATGTCTGAGCAGTCGCAAACCGAAAGGAACCAAAAAATGCGCCGGGCTGTCATTACATTCTCCATCTTTTTACTGACGCTTGTTGTCCTCAGTCATTCCCAGGCGGAACGAATCAAGGACCTTGCATCCCTGGCTGGGATCCGTGACAACCAACTGGTCGGCTATGGCCTGGTAGTGGGTCTTGATGGAACCGGCGACAAAACCAAGTTTACCATGCAGAGTTTAAAGAACATGCTGACCAGGTTTAGAATCAACCTTCCGCCTAATATCAAAGTGGACTCCAAAAATATAGCGGCGGTTGCTGTTCACGCCATATTACCGCCGTTTGCCAAGCCAGGTCAAAAAACAGATGTAACAGTATCATCCCTGGGAGATGCAAAGAGCCTGCGCGGTGGTAGTTTGCTCATGACCTCGCTCACAGGTATAGACGGCAATGTCTATGCAATTGCACAGGGCAACCTCATGGTAGGAGGTTTGGGTATCAGCAGCGCTGATGGTTCAAAGGTTACTGTCAATATTCCCAGTGTCGGGCGTATTCCCGGCGGGGCCACTATCGAAAGAAGCGTCCCGACTTCCTTCACTTCAGGGGACGCCCTCATTCTCAATTTGCATCGACCTGATTTTACCACTGTCCACAGAATTGCTGAGACAATCAATCGCACCTTTGGTGAGGATACTGCACATCCTGAAGACGGGGCATCGGTCAGAATAGGAGTTCCGAAGGACATCAGCCGGCGGGTGGCGTTTGTATCTGCAATTGAAAATCTCACAGTAGATCCTGGTGCAGGCCCGGCGAGAGTGGTGATTAACTCCCGAACCGGAACCATTGTAATCGGAAACCATGTCCAGGTGATGCCTGCGGCGGTCTCCCATGGAAACCTTGTTGTGACTGTTTCAGAAAAACCCTATGTCAGTCAACCGGAACCCTTTTCCCCGCAGGGTACTACAGTGGTTGTTCCCAAGTCCGAGATTCAAGTCCTGGAAAGCAAAAAGCCTATGTTCCTGTTCAACCCGGGGACTTCTCTGGAAGAGATCGTTCGGGCTGTCAATCAGGTCGGAGCTACTCCCGGCGACCTGGCGGCTATCTTGGAGGCCTTTAAGGCGGTGGGCGCCCTGCGGGCTGAGTTGGTGATAATATGATTCTTGCAAAAACCTTATTTGATTGAATCGGGAAATTGAAATGAAAGAAACTCACTTCCACACGGCACTTTATACCGACTTCCACAATCTTGCCGGACTCCGGAGCCGAACACACAGAAATCCCCAGGAGAGTCTGCGCGAGGTAGCCGGCCAATTCGAGGCGCTATTCATTCAAATGATGCTGAAAAATGCCACAAACACAGGTCTTGAGGGAGGATCCCTGGACGGCGATCAAACGAATTTCTATAAAGAGATGTTTCACAAACAGATGGCAACTGAGATCGCCGATAAGGGCGGAATAGGTCTTGCGGATATCATTATTAAACAGATAGGCAGGCAAATAGATGAGAGTAGCGAAAAACTGTAAGCGTTTACAGGGTGCTGCAGATGCGAGGCGTACGGGTACGCAGACGTACTCCCTGTACTTCAAGTACCCGGCAACAAAGCAGGTGCGGTGCCCTGTGAACTCTTACATTATTTGATATAATTAAATAGAGACAACCCTTGTACCCTAACGAAAACCTGCTGAGCCGCCTGCAGCCCCAGCATCTGCTGATTGAGCCTGCTTACAGCCTCCGCATAATCAAGATCAGCCACGAGTGAGAGTGCTTCCTGTACATGCAGCAGGTATTGCTCGTTGACATTCTTCTGTTTTTCAATAGCATTGAGCCCGGCTCCGACTTTGGCATACACTACCAGGATATTGTCCATGGCAAGGTCGATATCTTTAAGGATGTTTGGGTCAGGGTCATCGGCCTCAAGAGAAGTAATATAATTGTAAACAGTGGAAAAGATATCCCTTTTCCCTCCACCCTCCTTGCTTTCAGGGATATTCTTAAAGACTTCGAAACCGTTGTCACCGGTCGAGACCTGCATGCGTGAAGCAATTTGCACCTCTCTCTGACCCTGGTCGCCTGAATAAATAAAACTGCCGGATTGGTCCTGTTCAAAGGGCTTGGTATGTCCTTTATTACCGGCAAATATGTAGTTCCCTTCGGCATCTACAGTATTTGCCAATCCAAGCATTTCATCAAGTATCTGGCGCACTTCCTTCGCTATCAATTCACGGTCATGTCCATTGAGGGTGTCGGTGCCGGCCTGGACTGCAAGTTCACGAATACGCTGAAGAAGGTCTGTGACACTATCAAGAGCGCTTTCTTCCAGGTTGAGATTTGCTGTTGCAGCTTCTCCATTTCTCTGAAATTGCCTGGTAACGTCAATGGATTGTTGAAGGTCCAAGATTCTCGCAGCAGCACCAGGGTCGTCGGCAGGAGTGAGCACACGTTTTCCTGTGGCAATCTGCAATTGTGTCTTGCTAAGCTTTACCTCCATATCGGTAATGGCCCTTATCCCCTGTTGCTGGAACTGATGAGTAGAAATTCGCATGGATTATCTCCTCACTACATTCAGTAAAGTTTGAAACAGATTTTCCGACGTTTCAATTATTTGTGCCGCAGCCTGATAAGCCCTTTCATAACATATCAGGTTAGCTGCTTCTTCGTCCAGGTTGACACCCGATACTTCACTTTTGGCATCGACAGCTTGGTTGAGGAGGCTTTCCCGGGTATGTCGATTAATGTCTGCTTGATGGGTACTGTTCCCGACAAAGGCGACCATTTGGCCATAGGCGGACTCGTAACCGGCGTTTCCGCCAAGAAGTTCCTTCGAGTTGAAAAGTCCGGCCAGCAGCAGGGAATTGCGATTGTCCCCTACCGCCCCGTCATTCTTGCTGACAGTAAACTGATCCCCAACCTTTGGAGTACCCGTTATCTCAAGGCGCCAACCATTACCAATATCAATGTATTTGCCATTGAACGTATGCGGGGTCGTCTCGTCGTTGACGGTAAATGTGATTGGATCAGTAAAATTGATTACGATATCATCAAATAGTGCGGAATTCTCAGGATCAACGTTTTCTATTGACGTAACAGAAGCGCTCCCGGAGTTATTTTCGGATTCAGTTACCCTGAGAGGGCCCGCGGCTGCAATTTTTGCCGGGTCCTGGAAAAGAGCATCAATTTTTGCCGATGCCTTTCTTGTGGGACGGATGAGAAAACTGTCTCCATCCTGAGCGATGCCAGGCTCAATTACCAGGGCCAAACCTTCGGCCACGAAAGGGGCCCCATCCGTCCCACCTGACATGGGAACCTTTGTCCCGTCACTTAATCTGGAAAGTGTCCAATTATTCTCCTCAAAACTGAGCCTGTAGTCGGATGTGGTGATACTGCCGGCATCTTCGATGGTCACCTGGATGTAGGCGCTCCCTTCATTGTTCACAAGGGGTACTTCGTTGCCCACATGGGGTAATACATCAGGAAGGGGCACTGTGAAAAAATCGTCCCCCAGTTCTCCATTCAGATCCAGTCCCTTCCGATGCTGAGCATTGAAGGTCTGTGCAAGACCCATGGCTATTCGTCCCAGGGCGTTCTCGGTTTCATCAAGCACATCATGCCGAAAATCCAGCAAACCACCCAGAGATCCGCCGGTAATGAAAGGAGTTATGATCGTGGAACCTCCCTCCATTGCTATCTCAAATTGGGATCCATCGTAATGGTTGGAGGCAACTGTAAGGTCCCCTGAGCTTGCGCCCTGCACTAGTTCATGTCCTTTACCCACAAAGACATTCAGCGACTGGTCATCCTGAAGCACTGTAGTAATGGAGACCCTCTCCGAGAGTTTGAGGATTAGTTGGTCTCTTTGATCCAGAAGATCATTAGGCGGGTTGTTAATTCCCTGGGCCATGGTATGGGAAATTTTTTCGTTTAACTGGGCAATAGAAGATGCCAGGAGATTTATTTCAGTTACTTCCTGTTCAATCCGAGAATTAACTTCTTTCCGTGAATCGGCAATAAACTGATTCATGTACTGAAAGCGATCCACAAGGGTGGATGCCTCGCTGAGCATAACTTCCCTGGCGGCCATCGATGATGGATCATTAGAAACATCCTGTATTGCATTGTAAAACCCCTGAAGAACAGATGCGAGACCGGTCTCGGAATCGCCCAGGAGATTATCCAGATTTGCTGAAATACTATAGTAAGTCTGAGAGTAGCTATTTGCTGAAGTGCTGGTACGCACCTGGTTGTAGAGAAACTCGTTATAGACTCTGCGTATCGAGTCGGCCCTCACTCCTGAACCGATGAAGCCGGGATTCAGGGACTGGGCGGGAAGCGGAGACAGTTCCACTCGCTGACGGGTGTACCCCTCGGTGTTGACATTGGTGATATTATGTGAAATGGTAGCAATGGATTTCTGAAAGGCCAGCAACCCTGATACACCTGTATTGAGAATTCCGCCGGAGAAACCCATTGAATGACCTCCATAAAATCTTAAAACAAGGATCGGAACATTGGTGGTTAAAATATCTTGTAGGTAGTTTAAGCATTTCTTGTGCCGCTTCCATGGAAAATTCGGGAAGCTACGCAGAAAATACGGGATTTCTAGTGGAACGTCCTGTTTCAGCATAAAGCCCCTCATGTTTCGGAGAACAAGGACCCGCAGCATTTTGCAATGCCTATGCTAATGTGACAACCAAAATTGTCAAAAAGATGACATAGCCTGCGCTTATACGTCGGATTGTGCAACACACGAAAAAAATATCACGAAAGCACGAAATACCGAAAACACGAAAGGGAAGCCTCTGGATGGACGTTCTTCTTTTTAGCGCACAGGTCCAAAAATTGGTAAACGTTCACAGGGCACCGCACCTGCTTTGTTGCCGGGTACTTAAAGTACAGGATGAACAAAGTGTAAACTACTTTTGGCTTGCCATTAAGGGTGCCGAATAGTGCAACCTGATTTTCACAATCTCAGAATCTAAGGCATGCATCTCTTGAACCTTGTTTTAAATAACATAGAAAGCAATGCATTGATCTACCTGTTGCTGTTTGGCAGTCTTACAACTATCTTCCTGATTGTAAGAGGGTTATTACGCTTCAAGGCCATTCAAAACCAGCTTCAACGCATTCAGGATGATATTTCGAGCATCTATGCGGAAACGCGGAAACTGGGAAACAAAGTCACCGCAGCCGAGAAACAACTTGAACGGCCGGCTGAATGTCAGAACAGCATCGAAATACGCGGGACTGACATCAGGACCTTTCGTCAAGCGGTGGCACTCGCCAGGAAAGGCGTCCAGTTGGAGGAACTGATATCCACCTGCAACTTGACCAGGGGAGAAGCAGAATTGATTATGGTATTACATAGAGACCGGGAATATCCTCTTAAAAACGAAGAGAAACCTCAGTCCTGATCTGTCGGTTCCAGAAAATCCGGTATTTTCCATGCCTGAATGCCCGGACTCGCCCTCGGATGCTTTCCTTATACATCCTTCATTCACCAGTTTACACTTTGCGAGGTCGGTTCTTTAATCATCCATTTTGAATATCGAACCGCAGAACAAGGAACCGCAAAATTTCGAAGGTATTATTTCGACATTCGTTATTTCTTGTTTGAAGGATGCCAAGAATTCCTACAATTACATCAGATTATTTATTTGAGTGACGGATTTTTGGCAGATACAAGTAAATTTAGGGAAACGCCATTTTTTTGTCGGCATCAACTATTATTATTGTGAAAATTCCAAGATATTGGACTTTTTATGATGGAAAAACCTCCATGACGGATATCAATCAAAAAATAAGGATATCGAAAAAAACTTAATATTTCAGTAAAATAGCAAGGTGTTGAAGCCAGGCTGTTGCCTTGTCTATGTAACATTCACGATTCCGGTCCAACATAGGCACAGATGTTGCGATGCAGCCTTTAGATGGATCACCCTGCATCAGGAGTCTTTTTATATTGAGAATTTCGGCATCTTTCATTCAAATATGTTTGAGATAGGTAATTAGAAATGGCGCAAAAAGAAGAACAAGAAAAGGCAAAGAAAGACACAGGTAGTTCGAAATTCAAATGGACATATGTCATACTTGTAGTAGGTATTCTGTTAGCTGTGGGAGCAACCCTAACCGGTACTGCGATTATCACAAAGAAGCTAATACAGGAAGGTATCAGAGATGCCTCTGTAAACGGCACAGCGTCTGCGGAAAAAAAATCACATAAGAAGCAAAAGATGGATCCCCCTGAATACTTTGTCCTGAATCCGGTCTTTGTTACTAATCTGCAAGATAAAAACAAGCAAAGATATCTACAGATTAATGTGCAGGTAATGGCAAGAGATTCGGAGGCCATTGAGGCAGTAAAACTTCATATGCCCGTTATACGCAATAATTTAACACTACTCTTTAGCAGTAAGAATTCTAAAGAACTTAACAACCGCTCCGGCATTGAAAAACTCAGAGAAGAGACTCTATCTGAAATCCATAAAATTCTTATGGAAAACCTCGGCAGAGAAGGAATCGAAGAGGTCTATTTTACAAGCTTCGTAATTCAGTGAATCGGAAATGGCTACCGAAGACATCCTTTCGCAGGAAGAAATAGACTCACTGCTATTCAACGTCTCAGGCGGCGAGATAGAAACGGAGAGTGACGAACCTCCTCCGGAAGGCACGTGCTCGATCTATGATTTTACAAATCAGGACCGGCTAATACGTGGCCGAATGCCTGCCCTGGAGATGGTAAATGAGCGTTTTGCTCGATACTTCCGAACCAGTCTTTTTAATCTCTTACGTCGGTCAGCTGAAATTTCCCCAAAGGGAGTAAAAATTATCAAATTCAGTGATTATGTAAAGAATTTACCTGTCCCTACCAATCTCAATCTGGTGAGTGCCAATCCCTTACATGGCACTGCGCTTTTTGTTTTCGATGCACGATTCATACTCATGATTGTAGACTACTACTTCGGCGGAAATGGAAAATCCCGTTTCAAGATCGAGGGACAAGAATTCACTCCTGTTGAAATACGGGTTATCCAGATCCTTTTGAACAAGACATTTCAGGACTTAAAGCAGGCATGGACTCAGATAATGTCCATAGATTTTCATTACAAGTCATCTGAAATGAATCCAGAGTTTGCGAATATCGTAAGTCCTTCCGAAATCGTGGTGGTCAGCACCTTCAATATCGAGATGGATGCCGGAAACGGAACTTTTCATACAACCATGCCATACTCCATGATTGAACCTATCAGAGAACAATTGGAGGCAGGCATTCAAAGCGATAGCATGGAACAGGATAACCGCTGGTACAATGCCATGTTGGATGGACTTAAATATACGGAGGTGGAACTTTCTTCAACCTTAGCTGAAACAAAAATAAGTTTAAGAGATCTCCTGAGTATCAAGACCGGAGATGTAATTCCAATTAATATGCCGGAACTGATTACGGTTTTTTCAGATGCCGTACCTGTTTTGTGCGGGAAATTTCAGATATATAAAGGGCAAAACTCTATACGAATCACGGAATATTCAATGCCTTCAAAGAGATTCAACCAGATATGAACACCGTCAAAATCGCGGGTAAAAAATGATTTCCAAGGAGCCTTTATAGATGTTGAATTTGAACTTAGCGCCCTTCGGGCGGACTTCTCTGACAGGATCAACAGGATTAACAGGATTAACAGGATAAAAAATATTAAGAAATCCTGTAAATCCTGTTGATCCTGTCAAAAAATGGAAATTTCTATACTATTAAATTGAAAAAATAAAATTTGGGGTTTCCTTCAGGCACTAGATAAGGAGAAAATTGTGACAAAGGACGCTGATATCTCGGAAGAGTGGGCACAAACCATGGCAGAACAGGCAGCCGCCACCGCTTCTCCGGCAAATGGCGTGTCCCATGATGACGAGAAAAAAGCCGGAACAGGAGAACCGGAATCTCATGCGGATGTAAACCTAGAAGTAATTCTCGATATTCCGGTAACTGTTTCCCTGGAGGTCGGTCGAACAAAAATGAACATTCGAAACCTCCTGCAGCTTAATCGGGGATCGGTTGTGGAAATGGATCGTCTTGCCGGTCAGCCAATGGATGTTTTAGTGAACGGCACCTTGCTCGCCCACGGAGAAGTTGTTGTTATTAATGAAAGGTTTGGAATCCGATTAACAGACGTCATCAGTCCTGTGGAGCGGATACAGCGATTGAAATGACTGGTGGCAGCCGGGCAGAGAATCGGTTGTTCCATGCTCCAGCTTTCTGAGAAAAAGATGCAATCTTTCAAGCCCATCATCTGCATGACAAATTTTTTACTTTTTGTAATCCTTATGATCCCCGATCTGGCTGTAAGCGGATCGCTTCATCAGATTCAGAAAGGACCCGGTAATGCCCCCTCCCTCGTTACAGAGGACTTTCTGGAGATGACGGTCAGCCTCCTGATCGTATTGATGCTCATCCTGGCCATGGCCTGGTTGTTCCGCCGGATAAACCGTTTCTCTTCAGGGACCCTGGGAAATTTTCGTATCTTGGGAGGGTTGTCCGTCGGAACCAGAGAAAGGGTGGTAATGGTTCAGGTGGGTAAGAAACAGTTGCTCCTGGGAGTCGCACCAGGAAGGGTCACTACCCTGCATGTCCTTGACGAACAGATTTCCCCTGACAATTTACCGGAGCGGCAGGCAACAACTTTTGCACAACGCCTTGGCACGGCGCTCAAACAAAGAAGCGGAAGCGGAAGCGGAAAATGAAAATCAGAATTCCTGTCATGAGTCCACTTCAAATCCCGGTTCTCATGTCCCTTTTTCTACTGCTTTTCTCTCTCCACACCCAGGGACATGCTGCTACCGGCATACCTGCGCTTACTGTGCAATCGTCTCCCACAGGGGAACAGAGCTACACGTTGAGCATTCAGATACTTGCGCTGATGACGGCGTTGACCTTCCTGCCTGCGGCGGTGTTGATGATGACATCCTTTACCCGGATCATCATCGTCCTGGCCATATTGCGCCAGGCCCTTGGCACTATGCAGGCCCCCACTAATCAGATTCTTATAGGTCTTGCACTGTTTCTTACTTTTTTTGTCATGGCCCCTGTAATTGATCAGGTAAATGAGAAAGCCGTACAGCCTTATCTGCAGGAACAGATAACAGCCAGGGAAGCTATCGAGCGGGCAACTGTGCCGTTCAAATCGTTTATGATCAAACAGACCCGTGAGGATGACATTTCCCTGTTTATGAATATTTCCGGACAAGATACTTTCGACTCTCCCAGTAATGTTTCCTTTTCCTTGTTGGTGCCGGCTTTTGTTACCAGTGAACTGAAGACGGCCTTCCAGATAGGCTTTCTGCTCTTTATTCCCTTTCTGGTAATCGACTTGGTGGTAGCCAGTGTTCTCATGTCCATGGGGATGATGATGCTTTCTCCCATGATGATCTCACTTCCATTCAAGATCATGCTCTTCGTGCTCGTTGACGGTTGGTCCCTTATCCTGGGGATGCTTGCAGCCAGTTTTGTTACTTAGGAATTTTTGAATTTACAGCAAGGTCGAACAGATGACACCAGAATCCGTAATTACAATTGGAATTCAGGCTCTCCGGATAACGCTGATGATGATCGCGCCGTTGTTATTGCCTGCCTTGGCAGTGGGACTTCTGGTAGGGATGTTTCAGGCTGCCACTCAGATCAACGAAATGACGCTGAGTTTTATACCGAAACTGCTCATTCTGGCACTGGTGCTTACAGTGGCTGGTCCTTGGATGCTCCGGACATTCGTTGCCTTCACCCGAGAATTCATTGAAAACATTCCCAACCTGATAGGTTAGCCGTGGGAATCGTCATCAATACAGCAGACATAACCTCAGCCGTAGGCTCATATATGTGGCCATTCGTACGCGTTGGGACCATGATGAGTGTAGCCCCTGTCTTCGGGACAAAATCGGTGCCGGTGCGAATAAGGATCGTCCTGGCGCTGGCAGTGACTTTTGTACTTGTGCCGCTTATCCCTATGGTCCCTTCTGTTGATCCTCTGAGCATCAAGGGACTGTTCATAACTCTCCATCAGGTACTCATAGGTCTGGCAATAGGGTTTGCCTTACAAATGGTATTCGGCGCTGTTGTCTTGGGCGCACAAAAGGTGGCAATGTCCATGGGATTGGGATTCGCTTCTATAATCGATCCGGAACATGGTGCACAAGTGCCGATGCTTTCTGAATTTTACCTGATAATCGCTACATTGGTATTCATCGCCATGAATGGCCATCTTAGGCTGATAGAACTTTTGGCAGACAGTTTTCAAAGTGTACCTGTAGCTTCGTCGGGTATCTCCAGGGAAGGATGGTTTACACTGGTGGGCTGGGCCGGCCGGATGTTTGCCGGGGCGGTCCTTATCTCCCTTCCGGCGGTTACAGCCTTGTTGGTGGCAAATATCGCCTTTGGAATAATTTCAAAGGCGGCGCCGCAGTTGAACATATTTGCTGTTGGGTTTCCAATAATGATATTATTTGGCTTTGTTGCAGTAATGCTGACATTGTCCTCAGTGATTCCTAATCTGACGAATATGGCTTCTTCGGCCTTTTCCATGATCGAGCAGGGATTGTTCCAACCATAAGCGGTTAAGCTTATAACTCATTAGCTTATTAATAAAATTGATCAAAAATATGAACTGAAACGGTCCGGCTTATGCCTGCAGATTCCGGTCAAGAACGCACAGAAAAGGCTACTCCTAAAAAATTACGGGAGGCCAGGGAAAAGGGGCAGGTACCAAGATCCAGGGAACTCAACACCTTGGTCTTGCTGCTTGTTGCCTCTTCATACTTCTTATTCATGGGTGAGACCCTGGCCGAGGGTATAGCAAAAATCACGATCCGGGGATTTCAGCCTTTGAGAAGCCATATCTTTGATCCGGGATTCATGCTGACCTCTCTTAATTTGGCGATGGTAAACGTCCTGTGCCTGTTCACGCCCTTTTTTTTCGCCTTATTAATTGCCGCTCTTATCGCCCCGTTGGCGCTGGGTGGTTGGATATTGACAGCCCCCTCTTTCCAGTTTCAAAGGCTTAATCCTGTAAAGGGAATGTCCAAACTTTTCTCCTGGAATGGACTGGTTGAACTGTTCAAGGCACTCGCAAAATTTCTCTTGCTGCTGGCCGTTGCCATAGGGCTCATGTGGAATCTGTCGGGCGAATTACTCGGGCTTTCCATTGAACCGCTCTACCAGGCCCTGGGGCATTCATCTCACATGGTAACCTGGATGTTCCTTTCCTTGAGCGCTGTGCTGATCATTGTTGCTGCGATTGATGTTCCATTTCAGATTTGGCATCACGCAAAGCAGTTAAAGATGAGCAGGCAAGAAGTTAGAGATGAGCTGAAGGAAACAGAAGGAAAACCCGAGGTGAAAAGTCGTATCCGCAGCCTACAGCGCGAGATAGCCAACAGACGCATGATGGAAGAAGTGCCAAAAGCGGACGTTGTCATCACGAACCCGACACACTTCGCTGTAGCGATGAGATATGACAGCGACACCATGAACGCGCCATACGTGGTAGCAAAAGGGAGAGAACTCATTGCAGCCAGTATCCGGGAAATAGCCGAAAAACACGGGGTCCCGGTGGTCTCATCTCCCGTGTTGGCTCGCAGCCTGTATTTCTTTGCCGAGTTGAATAGCGAGATTCCATCGGATCTTTACAAAGCTGTAGCTCAAGTTCTGGCATATGTATTCCAGATACGAAACGGGTCCCGCCATGGGGTCCATGACCCTTCTTTCCTGGCAAATGTGTCCGTGCCTGAAAATATGAGAAGATCCTAACCATATGGGAAAAACAGGATAATTTTAAATGGATCAAGCCGCTGTTCTGACAAATATGCGCGCACTCGAGCGCTTGGGTTTGGGGACACCGTTACTGCTGGTGATGATTTTGGCCATGGTAGTGGTCCCTCTGCCCACCTTTGCCCTGGACATATTTTTCACTTTCAATATCGTTCTTGCACTGACGGTAATACTCGTCGTGATCTACATTTCGCGTCCCCTGGACTTTGCGGTATTCCCGACTGTCCTGCTGCTGGCCACCCTGTTGCGCCTGGCTCTCAACGTCGCTTCCACGAGAATTGTATTGCTGGAAGGACATACCGGCGGTGACGCAGCCGGCAAAGTAATCGAGGCCTTCGGGGAGTTTGTTATCGGGGGAAACTATGCAGTCGGCATAGTGGTGTTCGTCATACTGGTGATTATCAATTTTGTTGTTGTGACCAAGGGGGCAGGCCGAGTCTCAGAAGTCAGCGCCCGGTTTACCCTGGATGCCATGCCGGGAAAACAGATGGCCATAGACGCGGACATCAATGCCGGGCTGATTACCCAGGAGGAAGCAAAACAACGCAGGGAAGAAACCTCCCAGGAGGCTGACTTCTACGGTGCCATGGATGGTGCCAGCAAATTTGTCCGTGGCGACGCAATAGCCGGCATTCTCATTGTGTGTATCAACATTTTTGCCGGATTGGCCATCGGCATGTTGCAGCATAATCTTTCCTTGTCCCAAGCGCTTCAGAACTATGTGTTATTGACGATCGGTGACGGTCTTGTAGCACAGATTCCTTCGCTGGTGCTTTCCACAGCCACCGCCATAATTATTACCCGGGTTTCGAGGACCATGGATCTGGGGCAACAGGTACTGGTCCAGCTCACAGACAATCCACGTGTGCTGATTATTACGGCCGGCCTTATAGGCTCTCTGGGTATCATTCCCGGTATGCCGAACGTGGCCTTTCTCAGCATTGCCGGCCTGGTCGGGGGCTGCGCCTATCTGGTCACAAAGCGAAAAGAAAAAATTACAGCCACTGAGTCACAGGTGGAAGAGATAGAGAGTCCAAAGTCCCAGGAATACGTAGATATCAGTTGGGATGATGTGCAGCCGGTGGATATTGTCGGTCTTGAAGTGGGTTACAGACTGATTCCCCTCGTAGACCGAAACCAGGGCGGAGAGATTCTTGCGCGGATAAAGGGAGTGCGAAAGAAGTTGTCCCAGGACCTCGGTTTCCTGATACAGGCTGTTCACATCAGGGACAATCTCGATCTTGACCCCAACGCCTACAGGATCAGTCTCCTGGGGGTCCCTGTAGGGGAGGCCGCAATTCAGCCTGACAGGATATTGGCTATCAATCCTGGACAGGTATTCGGAGAACCGGCGGGAGACAAGGTAAAGGAGCCGTCATTTGGACTGGATGCCATATGGATTGAGCACTCTCAACGGGAACACGCGCTTACCATGGGCTATACGGTAGTGGATCCAAGTACTGTGGTGGCTACTCATTTGAGCAAGATCCTTCAGGAGCATGCCCATGAACTCCTTGGGACCGACGAAGTGCAACACATGTTGGATATATTGGCCAAATCCGCACCTAAGCTGGTAGAAGATCTGGTCCCTAAGACTATACCCATAGTAGTGATACGCAAGGTACTTCAAAATCTGCTGGAGGAAAAGATACCCATCAGGGATATCAGAACAATCGCTGAAATTTTGGCGGAATATGCACCAAAAAGTCAAGATCCCGCCGCATTGACGACGATGGTCAGAATAGCCCTGGGACGTTCAATAGTCCAACATATAAACGGAATGAAGAATGAATTGTCTGTAATAATTCTGGAACCAACATTGGAACATATTTTGCAAGAATCACAAGTGGGAGCTGAGAGCGGTATTATAGTAGAGCCGGGGCTGGCCAAGCAATTGATCATGGAATTAACGGAACAGATTCACCGACAGGAAGTTACGGGCTTGCCTCCTGTGTTACTGGTGGCGCCCCAATTACGCCTGCCCCTGGCCAAGCTGTTGCGACCTGCGATACCAGGCCTTCATGTGTTGGCCTACCCAGAAATACCCGAAAACAAACAGATCAAGATCTCCAGCACAATCAGTAACAAGCATTCATGAGGGCGTCTAAGTGAAAATTAAACGTTTTTTTGCAACTGACATGCGGCAGGGTCTTCGGATGGTTAAGGAGAAACAGGGGCCTGATGCCGTAATTCTGTCAACCAGGAAACTGGATGACGGAGTAGAGTTGATAACTGCCATTGATTTTGATGAAGCGAGCATCTCCAGGGCTATAGATGACTCTCCGGAAAATGAGAAGTCACTGCCTGCACAGGAAAGAAACCACTCTTACTCCGCCACCGAGGGCGGCAACCATATCGGCAGGGACCCTTCCTACGCCACCGAGAGAAAGGCCTTCCAGGAAATACGTCAGGAGCTTGCTCACGTTCGTCAACTGATAGAAGATCAGATATCATGTTTTGCCTTTGGGAAAATATTCGCCGCCTCGCCCTTTAGGGCCTTGCTGCTCAGCCGCTTGAACAGACTGGGTTTTTCCTTCTCTCTTGTCAACAGGATACTAAAGGATGTTAAAATAACTGACAATTTTGAAGAATCATGGCTTTCAGCTTCCCAGGAACTGAAACGTCATATCCAGGTTACTCATGACGACATTTTGACCGAGGGCGGTATAGTGGCCATGGTGGGGCCAACCGGTGTCGGTAAGACAACCACCGTTGCCAAATTTGCAGCACGGTTTGTGTTAAGTCACGGCCCGGGAAGTGTTGCTCTCGTGACAACGGACAATTATCGGATTGCCGCACACGAACAGCTCAATATATATGGAAAGATTCTCGGTGTCCCGGTAAGGGTCGCTGCCGACGGCGAAGCATTGCAACTCGTCCTTGAGGAGTTGAAGCACAAACAACTTGTCATTATTGATACAACCGGCATGAGTCAGCATGACATTCGTCTTTCCCGGCAGATCAGGTCTCTGGCGGAAGGATCAATCAATGTAAGGAAGTATCTTATTATTTCAGCCAATTCTCAGACTTCCGTTATGGAAGAGGTAATAGAATCATTCGGTTATCCTGATCTGGGCTGTATCCTGACCAAACTAGACGAAACGAAAAATCTTGGGGAAGCCTTGTCCGTGGTTATTACGAATCAGTTACCGATTGCCTATGTCACTGACGGGCAGAGGGTCCCTGAAGATATCTATCCTGCCGGCGTTGATGACCTTCTGAATAGGTCCATATCAGCGTATCATGCTCGAACCGGGGACTTCCCTGAGCAGGCTTCCGGTTTCATGTGGGACTGGGAGGCGGCAAATGCCGTTGCATAAATGGCAGAATGACCAGGCATCCGGTCTGCGCCGAATGGTCCTGTCTAAACCTGTTCACGTAATAGCGGTATCGAGCGGTAAGGGCGGTGTAGGCAAAACCAATGTATCTGTCAATCTAGCCATAACGCTGGCCATGTCCGGCAAAGAAGTGATGTTGATGGATGCCGATCTAGGTCTGGCCAATGTGGACATGTTGCTGGGTATACAGTCCAAATATAACCTGTTTCATGTTTTGACAGGAGAGCGTACCTTGTCGGAAATAGTTATTTCAGGTCCATCAGGAATCCAAATTGTGCCTGCCGCATCAGGCATCAAAAAAATGTCAGAATTGACTGAAGCGGAAAACGTGGGAATCGTCAGGGCCTTTGAAGAACTGTCTCATGATCTTGACTTCCTGCTCATTGACACTGCTGCAGGGATTTCCGACAACGTCATTCGCTTTTGCTGCTCGGCACAGGAAGTTGTAGTCGTGCTTTGCGATGAACCTGCATCTATTACCGATGCCTACGCCTTGATCAAAATTCTGAGTCGGGATTACGGGCTGGAACATTTTAATATCCTTGCCAATATGGTGTACAGCTATCAGCAAGGTAGAATACTGTTTAAAAAACTGCTCAGGGTAACGGACCGCTTTCTCGATGTAACCTTAAGACACCTGGATCCGGTCCCTTATGACAAGAACCTGCGTAAGGCTGTGCAACAACTTCAGCCCGTGGTAGTGGCCTATCCGGGGAGCGCTTCATCCCTGGCCTTCAACAAGCTGGCTAAAACCATATCGAGATGGCCGATACCTGAAAATTCAGGAGGTCGGATAGAATTCTTCCTGGAGCGACTTCTGAGATATCAATCGGCAGCAACACCGGCATCTGTGACGTGACTCGAAGTTTTGTAATGATTAGCCAATACATGCACTCGTATCAAAATCATCTTGTTCTTGATAAAGAAGTTATCCGCTATGCTCCATTGGTGAAACGCATAGCAAGCCACATGGCAAGTCGCCTGCCGCCTAACATTGAGACTGAGGATCTGATTCAGTCAGGCATGGTGGGACTACTGAAGGCACTGGGTAAACATGATCCTTCCCGGGGAGCTAGTTTTGAGACCTATGCCGGTATCCGAATCCGGGGAGCCATGATCGATGAAATCAGAAAATCTGATTGGACGCCACGTTCCCTGCACCGGAAAGTCAAACGGATTGCTGAAGCCATAAAGAAAATCGAAAATCAGACAGGTCGTGAAGCTACGGACACTGAGGTGGCCGAGACCTTAAAAATTTCGCTGGAAGAGTATTACCGTATTCTTCAAGATGTCAATGGGGCCTCTATATTCAGTTTCAACAGTGGGGACGGACCTGACTATATCCCTGAGGATTCGTTCAGGGAAAATACCCAGGGACCCCATAACCAACTCTATTTTAATGAAATGAAAAGGGCTATGACCAAGACCTTGTCCGACTTGCCGGAGAGGGAGCGATTGGTAATCTCACTCTATTATAATGAAGAACTCAATCTGCTTGAAATCGGCAAAGTGCTGGGAGTCAGTGAATCCCGTGTCTGTCAGATCCGAAACCATGCCCTGCTGAGACTCAGGGCCAGGATGTCGGACTGGATGGATTAATCATGAGAAAGGTATTGTTCCCGGCTATTGCAGTTCTGTTGTTTGCCGTATCGGCTGAGGCGCGGCACAGTCACTACCTCGCCGCGGTAGCAGAGTCTGAATGGACGGTTGATACCTCAAGGCTGATATGTTCCCTTGAACACAGTATCCCCTATTTTGGTGAGGCTTCGTTCTCCTGCGAGGCGGGAGGACGTCTCAGTCTGGAAATAAGAACATTTTTGGAATTAGATCGACAGGGAATAGCCAGGATTTTTTCCATATATCCTGATTGGAACAATAATCCTGAGAAAAGGGAAATGGGGACCATTCATGTTTATTCCGGTAAAGTGCCTTTCAGGTTTGACACTTCCCTTGCCAGGCTTTTCCTGGATGAACTGGAACAGGGAATGTCCCCCACCATCACCCTGCCGGATACGGAAAAAGATATTCGCCACATTTCAGTTTCTCTTTCTCCTGTCAAGTTCATGGGACCCTATGCCGAGTTTCTTGATTGTTTGAAATGTCTCATATCTTACGGATTCAGCCAACTAAACGGAAGTTCGGTTTTTTTCGATACTAACAGTAATAGCCTTAAACCCCATGCATTGCAGCACCTTGATCGACTAGCCGACTACATGAAGGCGGCACAGGGATCAATATTGACCATCAGCGGCCATACCGATAATACAGGGACCGGAAAACACAATCTTGGTCTATCCAAAAGGCGGGCTGAGGCTGTAAGGGATTATCTCATGGACAATGGCCTGTCCGGAGAAAGGATAAAAAACGAGTTTTTTGGAGACACACGGCCCTATGTGCCCAATGTCACTCCACAGGGCCGGTCAAAGAATCGCCGGGTCACGCTGAAAATTTCAAGAAATCATTAGAGACTTAGTCGAATATGCGGGGTTACAGAGAAATGAGAATACTTTTTATTCCTTGCCTGTTTTTGTTGTTCGTTTCTTTTTTCGCCGGCCCCTGTGTCATTTATGCTAAAGGGGAAAACCAGTCTCTGGAAGCAATCCGACAGGCTGTCCTGGACTTTGTCCTTCAACAGATCACAGATAGGGCTGGAAGGTCCACTGCTGTTAAGGTGGGACACCTGGATACTCGTCTGTGCCTTGTCAAATGCGAAGAGTCCCTGGAGGTTTTTTCCCCGAAGGCCTATGGGACTCATGGCAAAACTACGGTAGGCGTTCGCTGCGGAGGACCAAAATCCTGGACCCTGTATGTGCCTGTGACCATTACTTCCAATGAAAGCGTAGTAGTGGCAGACAGATCGATGCCCAGGGGGACTATTTTGACGAAATCGGATTTTATACTGATCGAACGGGATATCGCCAGGCTCCCCAATGGATACTTGACAGATCCCTCTCAAGCCATAGGAAAGATTTTGAAAAGGCCTGTCAGAAAAGGGGCTGTTCTCAAAAATAGCGTAATTGAGGCACCCATTGCGATCAGTAGAGGATCCAGTGTCACTCTGATGGTCAGGACTGGTACGGTAGAAGTGAGAATGAAGGGAAAATCATTGGACAACGGCGCTTTAGGTGAAAGGATCAAGGTGCAGACTCTGAGTTCCGGGAAGATGGTGGAAGGTACAATCATCTCATCGGATGTGGTACTGATGGATACTCCGTAACTTTTTTAAAAAAATGCTAAAGAAAAAAGCAAAATTGCCGCTTAATCAATTAAAGAGGGTTGATAAAAAAATATCGATATAACGGAAAAAGTTGGAGAAGATAAAATGGATTCGAAAATCAATAGAGTGTTGGTATCTCAAGCCAGTATGGTCCGCAAAGACAATGAGGCGGGAGTTGGTCGCAGGGAAACAGGTCTTTCCCAGAAGCAAACAGAAAAGCCGGAGGTTACCGACACTGTAAGTCTGACTGACACCGCCTTGCGTATTGGGCGAATTGAGAACGCTATTGCTGAGATTCATCCGGACAACACCCAGCGGGTGGAGGAAATCAAAAAGGCGATCTTCGACGGCACCTACGAAATTAACGATAAAAAATTGGTCGATAACCTTCTGAAATTCGAATTAACCATATACGGAGATCCTAAATGAACCGCCTTGAGATCTGTAAAAAATTCGGCAGCTTCCTGGAGGCGGAAATACAGTGCGTTAAGCTGCTTTTGGGCCATATGGAACAAGAACAAATAGTCTTGGGGAGCGCGGATCATTCTTCCATAGAAGATATGAGCAACAGAAAACTCCAATTTATGGACAGGTTAAAGGCCTTTGATGAAAAAGGGGCGAAAGTTCTCATGGAAGCCGGTTTTGCCCCGGACAGAGCCGGAGTGACGGCATGTATTGAGTGGTGCGATTTCGGCAATAAAATAAAGGACCTCTGGGAAGAATTCACTTCCCTGTTTGCCAGGTGTCGGTATCTTAACCAAATAAACCAGGCCATCATTGAAACCAGACGCAGACATATTCATCAGGTATTGGCCATATTGCATGGTAGTATACCTGGAAATCAGATATACGGGCCATCAGGGCACGTATCCGAAAAATCCTGCACTTTGTATTCCCTGATCAAGGCATGATCTCCTGACAAATCATTCACTGCCCCCCTGACAGCCAACAGGAGATATTCTCCCAAGGGCTGCCAAACAATTGCCGTTTTGTGGCAACAATTGCCATGTCTTACAGACCCTGACCTTCTCCTTTGATCTATTTTGCTTGTTAATGAACGTACAATAAATAACTTGAACAAATTAATGTTTTTTTTGCCGTCTTCTGCGTTGCTCGTCGATTACATAAGAACTTAGCGCCCTTCGGACGGACTTCTCTGACAGGATCTACAGGATTTCTTAATATTTTTTATCCTGTTAATCCTGTCCAAAAATGGGAATTCCTATACTATCCAGTTATGCTCGTTCCTCGCGCCTTGAATACAACAAAAAATCCTGTTAATTTTTGTTCAACTTATTTATCTCCCGTTCCTGAAAT
>JAYEFH010000360.1:0-7894 GCA_034658555.1 Thermodesulfobacteriota bacterium
AACTGATCTGCGGATTGTAATTGGATGCCTCTCCCAGGACCTCTCCGTTTCTAAGATCCACTAACTGAGCTGACACGGTAGTAGTTCCTATATCCACAGCCACAGCCAAATGCCGGTCTGTGGTATCGCCGGGCTCCACCCGAATTAGACGACGGACATCTTTTTTCGCGCCCTCCATTAAGCTCACAGTGATTTTCCAGTCATTGCTCCGAACAGATTCCGGCAGATTAAAGAGGACCTGGTTATCTACCTCCAGTGAAATTGCCTGAAGACGGCCCTGGATAACTTCGCGTTTTAGCCTGTCAAGGTCACTCGCACTGTCCTGAAGACTTGGCTGAGGCAAACTGATAACGTGTTTTCGCACTGCCGGATGCAGCTTCCAACTCGTGATTTCACCTTGAGCCTTGATCCACGATGCCGCCTTTTTGCCCATCGGCCGTCTGAGAACTTTGCGGTCCATCTCAGACTCAACCGGTACACGGACCACCACGTCTGAGACCGGAAAGGTGGCACAGGCCTTCCATCCCCCTTCCGGCAATGCCTCTCCTCGGACCTGACCTTGTTCCAGAAGAATGCGGCACTTATTACATACTCCCGCCCCACCGCATGAGGAGTTAATATGTACTCCGGCCCTCATAGCCGTCCTTAGCAGATTTTCTGCCTGATCTGCGATTACAGTCACGTTAGCCGGCAAAAAAGTTATATTATGCATAATTGGCATCCTTCATTGATCAGTTTACATTTTTGAAGAATCTCACGCAAAGGCGCAAAAAAAGAAAGGATGCCCATTTTTCGATTAGAATCATCGTGGCGAGTCGATTCGGAAATTTTCGATATCTGTCAATACATAATCGGGTGCTAAAAAATTCAAGTTTCTCTGGCTCGATACAGCCACTAGCAGTCCCGTCCCGGATTGTTGCCGTGTGCCGTCTCGGCGGGTCATTTCGATTTTATATCTATACACCCCTGCCCGCTGGGGCCTTAGCCGTACCATCCAGTTAGTAATGCCTTTCGTAATCCATAGATGCCCGGACATCCTTTCTATCGGCAGCTTGGCATATTCCTCTCCGTAGCGATTCAAAAAAATGATAGAAACCTCTTGGAGTTCACCACGGGTGTAGACATCAATGAAAAAAGGTGCTGTCTTGTCATGATCAACCTCGTTTAGTTGGCGTACCTGTAAGGAACCGAGAGCAGTGTTTGGCTTCATCCCCACAAGGGTATCATTAAGCAGTGTCTTCGCGACAGGGGTACTGTGGCGTGTCTGCAATAAACGTCGCAGCATCGCCATTCCAGCTCGTGCTCGTTTACTGGAGGATTGCCCCTGTGCGGCATCCATCAACTCCGGCAAAGAGATATCGAGGGGCAGGCGACGCTTCCAGGAATTTAGTTCACCTGGAAAATTCAACCGGTATTTTTCCTCCAGCATAAAGATATCCAGCAACTGTAATACTACAATCGCTGGAGAACGTTCTGGATCATATGTTTTAAAAAAGGTGTGCGGTGCACACACCATTTTTAAAATCATTTCGTTAACGTCAGATTTCAGTTTGCCGACAAAGTCTTCCAGTTCATCCGATTTTTTTTCCGGCCAGAACAAGTGTAGGAGTTTCAGTTTGTCCTCCCGTCTCAATAACTGCCAAGCGACCGGTGTGCCGTATGAATCATGCACTCCCACAGTTGCACAAATATTGTGTTCAAACTTTGCCGGATAGTAGCGTCCTGTTTCTTCAAGCCCCCATATCACAGGGATCAGCGGGTAGCCTCCCGGCCGTTGTGACGAGGCGAGCATTTCGTTCGTTACGTTGCCCAACGTCTCCAGGATCACAACCATACCGCTTTCTTGGGCAAACCGATCAAAATTATAAAGAATCGCCTCGCCCGGTCCCAAACGGTAATAAGCCATCCGTATGCTATCTGTAGGCTTCGGCAGTTCCCGTTCCTCATCCGGGAAAAGCCACTCTCGGGTAAAACCGTCGTCATCGGCCCGTTTATTCGGTGTTAATCGAAGAAATTCCCAGTACGGCTGTTCACGAAATATTTTATCTTCCGTTTGCCACTGTGTGTGCCATGAAGATTTCCGTTGCTGCTGCAGATTGAATTCAGCAGCAGTCAACTTTCGGGCAACCATCACCATGTTGCCTTCCCTGTGCAATGATCCATCGTCGTTGAATATAAGTTGACAGACCTCATCGGGCAGTCGCGGCGCTCGTTCGTTCGGATGAAGTAAAGCGTTGATAATCGACTCTCGCGCTTTGATGCAGGCTTCTTCTTTAGCTGCCTCGGTGCCGATGGAAAGGGCTTTCTCCTGTATAGCGTTAATTGAATCGTAGATACCTAACCGTTCAAGTGTGAATTCCTCATCTACATCCTGACGGAATACAAAAATCTGATAATAGCCGGGTACATGGTCGACACGGATATAAGCGACCCCGCGTTGTCTGTACCACAAAAACATATTGTTTATATATTCAATCGCTGCCGGATTGGCATAATCATACACAGTGAACTGCCATATTTGACCCAGCGGTGTTTCTTTTTTGCCCGGCACCCCTTGCACTTCTATGCGTTGATAGCCGCTCTCACACCCGCCCAGGGAAGCCATTTCCGGCAATTGCCAGACCCGTGCATCAGCGGGTGCAAAAGGCATATCCATCATTAAGCAAATCTTTAGCGCGGTGGCATGGGAAACAAAGTCCAGCCACTGCCTATCCAGGACAAACTGGACAAATGAATGAAAAGAGATCTCTTCCTTATGCCGCTTTCTCACAAGCGCCAGGGCCTTCGGGTCGCGTTCGCTGATTCCAGTCTCATACCGGCTCCATACTCGCCAATCCCATCCGATCTCCGGATCTTTTGCGGTATATTCCTGCTTTAATAAAAAGTATAGAATGTCTTCTTCCAGCCAAATGCAATTCGCCTTCCGAAAATGCAAAAAATCCGTGTAGAGCGGACGTTGCCGATCCTGACGAAAGGCTTCCCATATAAGCCGCATCGCTGCCAATTTCAACCGCGTTATAGCCACATGGTCAATCTCCTCGGCGTCACGTAGTTGCATTATATACTCGCTATTTTCACCTACAAAGCCTCGTGCCGGCTCGACGTTAATCCCATCGGCATCCAGCAGATTGAGCAGCGCCGGCATGCCCAGGTACTCCGGGTCCATGGCCTGTGGGCTGAGAACTGAATATGGTGAATGAAATGCCGCGGACCAAACAGTCGGTAACAGTTGCAGGATGTGGAAACCCATGGTCGCGGCAAAATCAACGGCGTCGCGGGCGGAAACGAAGTCGCCAATGCCCCAATCGTAACGATTGTTTTCCGGATCGTCCGTTATTGAGCGCATATGGTGAAAGGGCAGAAAAATCCCGTCTACTAATTCTCCGGCATCAACGGGAGAAAAAAAACGTTCAAATTCCATCGGTTCCGGTGTCACCTCTGGTGCAGTCGAAACAACCTCAAAATTTGCCATTGTTCGGAAAATCAAAATTTGGAGTTAGTTGTAGAATTCGACCGGCGGGGATGCCTTCCCAGCCGATATCACGTGCGTAGGTTTCGTAGCGCAGTTCGTGAAAAGCTCGGAAAACAATCCAGTAATGAATGATTGTCCGTGCCAGGTCCCTATTCCAATCAGACAGGATTGCTTTTTCAATACCCTTTTTTTCCGCTGTATCCAGATATCCTTCAATAAAGGAGTCACTGACATCGCTTAACCAGTCATTAATTGTTTTTACAATTTCAGTGGTCAATTGTTCCACCCCGGCCTCCTCCGCATCGATCTGACCCGACAGGACAAGCGAGGTCTTGCGCGCTGACTCCTTGTGCGCCGGATTCTCTTGTGGATTCAATCCGAGGTATTCGTATAACTTGATGTTTGCAATATACCAGAATCCTTGAATAACGCTCGCCACATCAACCAGTAAACTCTGTCGCGAATCATAACCGTTATTGACCGGGTCTTTAGCCGGCTCTCCTTCAAAATCGGTCCAATAAACCTGCTTGACAAGCTCTTCGGCGATTAAGAGGGCTCCTTTTTCATTTCCCCTCGCCACTTGATCAAACAATAGCGAGACGCGATTTTTCTTTCCCGATGAGGCAATCAGGCCCTGGGACGAGTTCAGATCGCCATGAACCTGCGCTTTGCCAAGGCAACCGCTTAGCTGGATTAATCCTCGGAACTGGTTAAACGGCGCGAGCGACTTCAAACGTTTGACCAGATCCTGAAGCACTGTGGTCCTTGATATCTGACGGGCTTTCGCCGCAAGCGACTGCAATGCCTGTTCATAACGATAAACCGTGGCATTATTCCAGCCGATGATGTCGTCATCCGTTGCAGGGATAGATTCGAATCCGGGTTTGTCGCTTTGTAAAAATGCATGATGAAATTCCGCCACAGTTCCTGCGAGCAAATGCGACACGTGCCGCGTCACCTTCAAATTAAGCGAACGTTTATGCGCATCGAGTTCCTCCGCACCATCAACCAGTTGTGTTAACCCAGACCAGAAGATACCGCCGACTTCATCTACATTGTTGATTTTTTTCATCATAAGCATAAGAGGAGCCGACGATCCGGTCGCCCTATCCGAGTAGTACGACACGCCTTGTAATTGGGGCATGTTTGTATAACCGGCTGCCGCCAACGCTTCATAGCGCTGCATTTCCATGTTCGGCGGCCATTGTTTACCGGCAACGCCGGCATCTCCGCGCATATCTTTGTAGATTTTCGCAATAAACGAGCCACGATCGACGGATATTTCGGTCAATACATTGGAGGTCGAGACATTCAATGTATTTGCGATCAAGGTAGACATGTCCATGCCTCTCAGTCCCTCTCCGCGCAGGGCAAAGCTGACCATGTTGCCTCTCCGGGTAATGATGGATTTTTGTAATTGCAGAGAATGTATGAATGCTTGCTGAAATTCTGAACTGTGCTCAGCCAGACTGATGTATATAATCCCATCCAACAGATGCGCCTCAAGAACATCCGCCTCAGCGACACCCCCGACTGGTTCGGTGGAAATGATGGTAGGGATATAGTATTTTTTAGTAGCAATTTCCACGCCGGAATTACTCCATTTACGCAAATGAAACAGCGCCATAAGCCCATAAATCGAAAAATTCTCGCCAACTTCCATAATGAAAGCATCCTCAATCTCTATTGCGATGATTTCCGCTTCCTTATCCATGAACCAGCGCTTTTCTTTAAACCAATCGCCTAGTGAAGCTCGTGAAACTATAACACCACCCGGGTCCGCCATAAACTCGGCTGAATTTACCGAGAGGAAATCCAATTGCATGACAGCTCCTTTTCTGATCATCTTCTAATCGTTTTTTAACCGAGCGATTTCATCCTAAGGAGAATCTGAGACTATTATCAGAATGCGGGAGGAGTCCAGGTAATGTAAGTGGACTGAGTCGGCCATGGCCCAATAATACCATCAACTATTCTCAATTCCATAATGACAAATGAAGATGTTACCTTGAGTTCCTTCCTTGTCGCACCCTGATAGACCGGGCATGGGCCGTAAGGCCTTCGATTTCCGCCAGACGGATTACGTCATCAGCATCTTTTTGGAAAGCCTCCCGGGAATAAGAAATCACACTCGAATGCTTAAGGAAGGTCTCCACACCAAGGGCTGAAGAAAACCGTGCCGTACCCATGGTGGGGAGTACGTGGTTAGACCCGGCAATATAGTCTCCTATGGGCTCCGGTGTCGCGTTGCCCATGAATATTGCTCCTGCATGCCGGATCTTCGGGAGCAGTCCCCATGGGTCTGAGACCAACAATTCCAAGTGTTCCGGTCCGATTCTGTTTGCTATCTCAGTAGCTGTCTCAAGGTCATCAACTTTCAGTAACAGGCCGTTTGTCTTCAAGGACTCGGTTGCAGTCTCCTGCCTTTCCAGCTTTTCAATTTGGCGTTTCAACTCCACAGGAACCTCTTCAGCAAGCATTGTCGATGTGGTAATCAGCATGGCTGTCGCCATAGGGTCGTGCTCTGCCTGAGAGAGGAGGTCAGCAGCCACAAACTTTGATGGTGCGCCTTCATCCGCTATAATGAGTATCTCACTTGGTCCTGCCACCATATCGATCCCAACAATACCTGCTATCATCTTCTTGGCCAGGGTCACATAGACGTTACCCGGTCCCACTACCACGTCTACAGGGGCCACTGTCTCAGTTCCAAAGGCCAGGGCACCGATGGCCCAGGCGCTTCCAATCTTGTAAATTTCTCTTACTCCCACTTCTGAGACTGCTACCAGCAAATGAGGGTTAACGGCCCCATGCTTGTCTGGCGGCGTGGTGATCACAATCCGTTTAACTCCTGCAATTTTGGCAGGGATTGCATTCATGAGGACGGAAGAGACCAGCGGAGTTTCACCCCCCTTGCCTCCGGGGACATACAATCCGGCGGCATCCACAGGCCGTATCATTTGTCCCAGTATGGCGCCGTCTTCCCTTGTCATTATCCATGACTTTGGCCTCTGATGCATATGGAATTCTTCAATATTGGAAATAGCTTTCTTGAGGCTTGACAGGAAATCGTTGTCTACTTTTGAATAGGCTGCTTTTAACTCCTGTTGGGATACTGCCAGGTCTTTGATCTCAAAATCAGGGGCGTCATACTGTCTTGTGTATTGGACTACAGCCTGATCTCCTTTGCTTCTTACCTGTTCAAGTATCTCCTTTACCCTGGTTTCATGCTGCGGGGAGATCTCAAATTGGCGGTTAATCAAGGATTCCACCCTGTTTTTTCCCTCAGCAGTATTATAATAAACAGGTTTCAGCATTGTTTCAGCACTTCAAACTTTAGTTCACTTTAGGCACTATTCCGGTTGTAGCTCCTTTGAGAGTTCTAATCGATACGTATGGCTACATAACGGCTGAACTCGCCGTCACGAATCCTGAAAAGGACGCTCTTGGTCTGTTTTGATTGTGCCAGGGCCTTTACAAACTCATCCATATTGTGAACCCGCTTGCGGTTCACCTCTTCTATCAGATGTCCCGGGCGGATACCTACACGGGCTGCCAGGCTTCCCTGCTCTACCTCTGCCACCAGAACACCCTGGGACTCACGGTATCCGAATTGTTTTGCCAGCTCTGCGGTCATGTCCTGCACGACAAGGCCGAGTTTACCCAGAATCTTGTGCTGAGCCGTTCCCATGGTCTTGCCAACAGGCTGTTCACCGATAGTGACCTGGATGGTCTTGTGTTTATTTTCTCTCAAAACATCCATCTTTATCTTGGTTCCTGGCGCAGTCATGGCTATCTTGTTTCTGAGTTCCCCCAGGTCGTCAACCTTCCTGCCGTTCAGGCGGAGTATGATATCACCCTGCTTCAGGCTTGCTTTTTCTGCAGGAGAGCCTTCAGAGACCTCAGCTATCAGCACGCCCTCGGTCTTTTTCAGGCCAAAGGATTTGGCGAGTTCCTCGTCTATATCCTGTATAACTACTCCGAGCCATCCCCTGGTAACTTTGCCTTTTTCCAGGAGTTGGTCTACAATGGATTTTGCCATGTTTATCGGTATGGCAAAACCTATACCCATATAACCGCCACTTCTGGAAAATATGGCAGTGTTCATACCAACGGCCTCTCCTTGGATATTAACAAGTGGTCCGCCTGAATTCCCCGGGTTTATGGCAGCATCCGTTTGTATAAAGTCTTCGTAGTCGTTGATGCCTATGTGGCTTCTGCCCTTGGCGCTGACTACGCCTACAGTGACTGTCTGGCTGAGACCAAAGGGATTGCCCATGGCTATGGCCCATTCCCCCACCTCAAGCTTGTCCGAGTCGCCCAGGCGGAGTACCGGCAGATCTGTCGCGTCTATCTTTATTACTGCCACATCGGATTGTGGATCCGTCCCTATCACCTTGGCTTTAAACTCCCTGCCGTCAG
>JAYEFH010000361.1:0-7839 GCA_034658555.1 Thermodesulfobacteriota bacterium
CAGGGCTTGCTGATTAGGACCAAGTCGCCTGTGCGTTGCAGGAAGTATTACATGGTGTTAGAAGTCTTAGACAGACGCTATGGCCAAGAAGGATTTTAGGCACGTTCGGAACGAACGTCCCCTTTGATTGAGTCCCCTTTGACTAACCGTTCCTGTCAACTGTTTTGGGAAACAGGCATTAGCAGTTTGTGATCAGATACGCGCAATAGATAAAACTCGTCTTGTTAAACGTGCGGAGTCTCTTGGAAAGGAAGATTTGGCCGAACTCGACAAAGGTCTTCGCCAGGTCCTATCGCTCTGACTGAAGAAAAAAGGCCTCCCTGGCACAGATGGAGCACGAGCTATTGCCGTAGTAATTATGCTCTTGACAACATATGCTCTTGATGTCATATTTTAAAAATGAAATGGACCGTTCAGTTTGATACTGCATTTGAACCGGAATTCGCGGAGCTATCCGAGGATATTCAAGACGAGCTTCTGGCACAGGCCAAACTTCTTGAAACTTTCGGGCCGCAGCGAGCTAAGCCATGAAGACATTAAAAGATATCATGAACGGTCTTACGGCCGAACGCCGCGAGAAAATCGAGGCACGTGCCGAGGAGCTGATTGCAGAAGAAATAACGCTTCGGGATCTGCGCAAAGCGCAGGACTTAACTCAGGAGCGCATGGCAGAGTTGTTAGGTGTTGGCCAGGACAACATATCCCGGCTTGAGAGCCGAACGGATATGCTGCTCTCTACCCTGCGGAGCTACGTTACCGCCATGGGCGGGTCTTTGGACTTAATTGTCAGATTTCCGGACAGGCCCGCAGTGGCACTGTCTGCGCTGTTTGGTAAGGAAGAGGTGACAAAAGGGAAATCACGCCGGAGACGGTCGGCGGAAAGCTGCGCAGAGCATCACCCGTCTTAATTCCTCATTCCATCTGGTGGCTACCCGTTTTCTTTTCCATGCCATATTCTGAGGATATACAACGAATATTTGATAGTCGTTAATTGTCACGTGATATACGTTTGATATACTTTTAACTATAGGATAATTTACTTTCAAAAAATAAGGAGATAATAAATGATTATTAAAATTAATATTCTTAGTTGCTCTCATTGTGGTAGTAAATATCTTGTTAAGATGGTTACAGAGAGTATCGAGAAAGACATTAGCTTTTTCTAAGGTTTTATATATGCACCATGTTGTCTTTAAAGTATTCTTTGTGGTCTATAATCGTTATGTATCCGTTGAGACTTAACGACCACCCATTGCTTTTACTCCAACCTCTTTCTTGCTGAATAGTGCCGGCTCAAAACTCAGTGGACAGGGAGCAATCACGCCCCCTGTCCAAGGTTCTACAACTAGAATCCAAACTGTTTGGTAGGAACATATTCTTTTCTAATGACTGTCCACCAGTCTCTGGCCATTCCACGCAGAACATATTCATACGGCAACCAGCCATAGCCACCATTACCCCATGCCGTACCCCAGGAGTTTCTGATCAAAAATGCTCCTGTTGTCTCTGTTCCAGATATGGAATTTCTGATTTTTATTGAATCATCATATCCAACTGCTACGATGCCATGACCTCCAAGTATCCTTTCACCTCGACACGGACATGGAATTTTTCCCGAAGTCCTTCCCTGTCCTATAGAACTGAAAACGGTAAATCCGAACATTGAGGGCATGTTGGCTGCAAGGAAGGCCTTAATTCTTTGGAGGACTGTTGTTACCGGGGTCCCAAGAGGATCAAGCCTGTAGTATCTTATGGCCCGATAGTTGTTGGCAAAGGCGTAGCAAAAAGCGGGTGGCTCCATATCAAAGTGAGCTGTCGGAGGGGCTACAGGTGATGGTTTTTTGGTCGTATAGGGCCAGTATTTTTCAGGAGGAACCCCAAAAAGTACCATTGCACCCATTGTGGATCGCAAAAAAGCGCCGGTATCTCCAACCCAACCCAAGAGATTTCGTGTGGTTTTATAGAGGAAAAGCCTGGATGCATCAATGTATGTTCCAAAGGCCCTCCTTTCATAATATTCTATCAATCCAGCCCCGGCTTGGGCTGTACACGATCCTAATGGGCCCTGATTTTCGATCTGAGAACACCACGATCTCAAGTCTATAGAGGACGGCAAGCTTATTGTTTCCGGTTCACTCACCTTCATTTCCTCAAGCATAGGCTTAATCTCTTCATGCTCTGATGTGTAATCCCTGTAATCAGGTAGATCAGGTAGCCATCCCATTCCCATCTGTTCTTTGTCTCTTTCCATTGTCTTTTTCTCCTTTTCCCTGTTTTTTAAAAATCTTATTAAGCGAACATTGTGCCGGATTGGAAAAATGACGTGAGATGTTGGGAAATTTTTGATAATAACTTACGGATCTACTGACATAATTTAATTTAAATTTGTTTTCGAGAATACGTTTCAAAATGAAGCAATGGCAATATCTCTTGTCAAGCTGATATACATTTACGTGGACGCAATGTAAATTGAGTTGACAGCATGCGTTTTCCCGGGTATTGGTTCTTTATATACAATTGAAGGGAGAGACCGGATGGAAGAAATAAGGCAAGAGGACTCGCTTACAAAGGAAGAACTCAGTCTATTATATGAGACATCTACATCGATTCATGCCATCCGTGATCTGGATGACATGCTCCGGAGTATCATGGCCAAGATCAAGGCCGTTTTCCATATAGAAGGCGCATCCATAGCTCTCCATGATGCGGACCGGAACGAGTTCTATTTCATCCGGACAGTGGAAGACGAAAAAGATAGAGATTATGTGAGGATGCAAAAGATGCGGTTTCCGGACCATCTGGGTGTGGCCGGCTGGGTGTTGCGGGAGAATCAGCCGATCATCATTTCTGATGCCTCTAAGGATAACCGATTATATAAAGGCCTTAACCACAAGGAAGACTTTGTCACCAAGTCCATGATTTGCGTACCATTGCGAACTCGTAAGGGGCTGTTAGGAGTCCTCTATGCATTAAACAAGCTTGAAGGAAAGTTCACAGATAAGGAAGTAAGGCTGCTGGAAATCCTTTCGGGAACAATTGCCATCTCTATTGAGAATGCAAGGCTTTATGGAGAACTCAAGCAATATGCCAGCTCTCTTGAGCAGGAAAATCGTATGCTCAGGTCGGATGTGCAGGACCTTTTCAACATCCAGGGTGTCATTGGCTCAAGCCCTGCAATGCGCCAGGTCTTTGCCCTTGTTGAAAAGGTTATGGATACAACAACCTCTGTTCTGATCCAGGGAGATACAGGGACGGGTAAAGAGCTTATTGCCAGGGTCATCCATTATAACGGCCCATTAAAGGACAAGCCCTTTGTAGTAGAGAATTGCGGCGCACTAGCCGAAAATCTTTTGGAAAGCGAGCTTTTTGGTCATGTCAAGGGCTCCTTCACCGGTGCTATTGCAGACAAGAAAGGGCTTTTTGAGCAGGCTGACGGGGGGACTGTCTTTCTTGATGAAATTGGAGAAATGTCTGCTGCCATGCAGGTCAAATTGCTAAGGGTTCTTCAGGAAGGGCAGTGCAGGCCGGTTGGCGGCAACCGGCAAATTCATATAGATGTGCGACTTATTGCTTCCACGAATCGCAACCTTGAAGAAGAGGTAAAAAAGGGAAACTTCCGCGAGGATCTTTTTTATCGTATCAGTGTATTTCCTGTCACGCTTCCACCCTTACGGAAAAGAAGAGAGGATATTCCTCTGCTGGCTGCTCACTTTTTAAAAAAAATTACCAAGAAACTAAAAAGGCCGATGGCTAAATTAACGCCCAGTGCAATGAATCTTCTCTCACAGTTCGATTGGCCTGGAAATGTGCGAGAGCTTGAAAACGAGATCGAGAGGGCCGTGACCCTGGCAGGAAAGGAAAAAGAGATCAGTGAAGAACACCTTTCAGAGAAAACTAAAACTTTATTGGAAAAGGGTATTTTAATACAAAAAACTGATGGGACATTAAAGGAAGTAACTGAGCAAATCGAGCAACGAATCGTCTCTGAAACTCTACAAAAGACACGCGGCAATCGTTCTCAGGCTGCCAGAATGCTTGGTTTGACACGCCAGGGCCTGCTCAACAAGATTGCCCGTTACAACATCAATCTATAAAGAGAATGTTACGTCTGTCTAAGGCATTAATCGCTGGATTACTGATTGGCATGTTGGGAATGGCGGCAACCTTGGTTCCTCGCGGTCTTGATCTGGAGGAAAACATCGGCCTGGATTTATTGTTCAAGATGAGGGGGGTGCAGGAAGCACCGTCTGAAGTCGTAGTAGTGACCGTGGACAAGATCTCTGCTGATAAATTAAACCTGCCGATAAGGCCTGATAAATGGCCTCGCTCTCTTCATGCCAGACTAATTGAAAATTTGGTCAGGAAGGGCGCTGCAGTAATTGCCTTTGACGTGACTTTTGACCAACCCCGTTCTCCTGAGCATGACGATTTATTTGCCGAAGCGATCAAGAATGCAGGCAATATTGTCTTATGTGAACACCTTAAAAAAGAGAGAATTTCTTTAACTGATGCAAAGGGGATGCATAAAGGGAACTTGGATATAGAGAGACTGGTACCGCCGATCCCTTCTCTTGCAGAATCTGCGGTTGCCTTGGCGCCTTTTCCATTACCTAAAATACCTGTCAAGTTAAGCCAATACTGGATGTTCAAGACAGGCGCAGGAGATACGCCTACTCTGCCGGTCGTGGTTTTTCAGATTTTCGCGTTGGATGTATACGATGAGTTTATCCATTTATTGGGAAGAGTCAGTCCATCTCAAGCAGACATGCTGCCTCAGGACAAGGACCTTATAATTTCGTCAAAAGGCGTGGAAAACCTTATCCGTGTCCTAAGAGATATCTTTAAAAAGGATCCGTTGATTGCGGAGAAGATGTTGGGCGAGATTCATAATTCAAGTTCATTATCCGTGGACATAAAAAGGAGGCAGGTCCTTAAATCACTCATCAAGATGTATCAAGGCGACATAAGTCGTTACCTGAATTTTTATGGTCCCCCTTGCACGGTTACAACTATTTCCTATTATCAATTACTTCAACTTGGGGATAACTCGACTGTAATTCAAAAACAACATGATCTTAACGGCAAAGCTGTATTTGTCGGACTTTCAAGGCGCTTATGGCCGGGGCAGAAAGACGGTTTCCACACGGTTTTTTCTCAGGCAAGCGGATTAGATATCAGCGGTGTTGAAATAGCAGCCAGTGCCTTCGCAAATTTGTTAGAGGATATGTCTGTTCAGCCACTGGATTTTCGTGCGCATATTGCCTTTATTTTCGTCTGGGGAGTAGTGCTTGGGATTGTGTGTCTTTTCTTACCCGCCGCCATTGCTGCATTCAGTGTGATCGGCCTTAGCTTGCTCTATCTGGCTGCTGCCCATTATCAGTTCAAGTATACCGGAATATGGTATCCGCTGGTTATCCCTTTGTTTTTCCAGGCACCTGTAGCTTACTTCGGCACTGTCTTATGGAAATATTTTGAGGTGAACAAGGAACGTCAAAATATCAGAAAGGCCTTTGGATGTTATTTGCCCGACAAAGTTGTGGACCGGTTAGCGAAAAACATGGCATACATCAAATCAAGCAGCCACATGGTCTATGGGATCTGTTTGTTTACAGATGCTGCAAGATATACCACTTTATCGGAAAGTATGGAGCCCAAAGAACTAAGCAGCTTTATGAATAAATATTGGGAGGCTTTATTTGAACCGGTAAAGCTGCACAAAGGGATAGTCTCAGACGTTGTTGGAGATTCTATGTTGGCAATATGGGCCACTGCACAGCCTGATACTGCTCTCAGAACTCAGGCCTGCCTCACAGCACTTGATATTGCCGGAGCAGTGCAAAAGTTCAATGAGTCTCACGATAATTTAAGGCTTCCAACTCGTATCGGTCTGCACTCCGGGTACATGTTGCTTGGTAATATTGGTACAATCAATCATTATGAGTATACGCCAATCGGAGACATCGTCAATACGGCATCAAGAGTAGAGGGCCTGAATAAATATTTGGGTACACAAATAGTATTATCAGAAGAGGTGCTGCATCAGGTCGATGGCTTCCTGACAAGAAAGCTTGGGGAATTCCTTTTAGTAGGAAAAACAAAACCTGTTGTGGTATACGAATTGATATGCCTTATAGGAGAATCCAGTGAACAACAAAGACGGCTTTGCGCGATTTTTAACATAGCCATGAATGCCTTCAGGAGGCAGTCCTGGGAAGATGCAATCAAAGGATTTAATGAGTCAATGGAAATCCATAGCAAAGACGGCCCCTCGATTTTTTATCTGGAATTATGTGAGAAGTATAGAGAGAATCCGCCCGGGAAGACATGGGATGGATTGGTCTGTCTTGAAAAAAAATAGGGAAAAATTTCTTTTACATACATCTCTTAAACTTCATGATTTCTTCCAGAATCTTTAGTTCATTCTCAAGCTTTTGTATTTCTATGGGGTCTGAAGTCTGATCAATTTCCTTCTTACAATCACTGTACCGAAGAACCAAAATATTACAGATAGTCATAGCTGCCTCTTTTTCATTAACCAGTCGGGAATATTTCCTTAAAAACCCAGTCCATAATTCAGATCAATGCTCAATCAATTATCTCCTTTTGTTTTCACGAGAATGCTATTAAGCGAATTTTGTGCCAGACTGGAGAGGGGGGGGGTTATTTCGGATTAGCGGTTATAACTTATGGATTTATTTATATAATTTTTTCGAATTAGATTTTTTGAACACGTACCGTGATGACGTAAAAATTATGCCTGCTATCAAGTTTTTATACATATAGAAGGATTTAATGTGTATTAAGTTGATGGATTAGTTTAGATAATACAAAAATTTGGACGCAGAGGGACACAGATTATCAAGATCTTCAAATTTAGGAATAATAATATTTATCTGTGTATATCTGTAAAAATCTGCGTACTATTTATCTTGACAACAAATAGAGTAAGAGCTTAGAATCATCACAGGGAGCGGAATTTATCATCCAATTTGTTAAGATTGTTCTTTAGCTTGGATTAATGCCAATTGTTGATTTTATTTCAGCAAGATATTGCTGAAAAGGGGTATCAATGAAACAAATCCGGGCCATCATTCTAATTCTTACAATATTCATAATTGTATTGGCAGGGTATATTTTGCCCGGTGTCGTAGCTGCTCAAACGTGTGAGGAGTGGACGGGTAAAATTGTATCGGTGCAGGGCGAGGTTTATGCCCGAAGAGCAGGTGAAACACAGTGGTTGCCTGCAAAAATGAACGACACATACTGCCCTGGCGATATGATTCAAACGCAGGGACAAAGCCGGGCGGCTATTGTCCTGCGTAACGAGACTATCCTCCGTCTTGATCAGAAGACTACCATCAGTTTTTCCAAATTAGAGAAAGAACAGCCTTCCATGCTTGATCTGGTCACCGGGGCTGTTCATTTCTTCAGCCGTTTTCCCAGGGGCCTGAAAGTAGTTACACCGTTTGTTAATGCTGTTGTGGAAGGAACGGAATTTTTTATAAGGGTAGAGGGCGATCAGGCCCTATTGTCGGTACTTGAAGGACAGGTAGCAGCCACAAACAAAACAGGGAGACTTATCCTGTCCAGGGGTGAATCAGCAGTAGCCCGGACGGGGCAGGCTCCTGTCCCCCGTGTTGTGGTAAATCCCAGGGATGCGGTTAAATGGGCCCTGTATTATCCGCCTGTCCTGGATTATCGCCCGGCTGATTTCGGTTCTGATACGGGTTGGCAGGCCAAGGTTCGCAGGTCCATCGAATTCTATTGGAGTGGTGATCTTACCAGTGCATTTTCCAGCCTTGAGGGAGTGCCTGAAGATATACAAGATCCGCGTTTTTT
>JAYEFH010000362.1:0-2843 GCA_034658555.1 Thermodesulfobacteriota bacterium
TGGGTAAGTTTGCCGCTGCCGAGGGCAAGGGCGGCGGCGAGTTTTACACGCCCCAGTGCGTGGTCAAACTGCTGGTCAGAATGATTGAGCCCTATAAGGGCAGGGTCTACGACCCCTGCTGCAGCTCAGGCGGGATGTTTGTGCAGAGTGAAAAATTTGTGAAAAAACACGGCGGGAGTATTGACGATATCGCCGTCTATGGACAGGAATCCAATTACACCACTTGGCGTCTTGCTAAAATGAATTTAGCTATCCGTGGCATTGACGCCAACCTGGGCGGCCGATAGGAAGAACTTGGAGGAATCTCAAAAAACTTAAAGAAACCAATCGTCTTCATCGTATTGGGCCGGACAAAGGCGGCCGATGGGAGGTGAGGAATGACTGAATTTGTAAAATCTCCGCAATACAGCGAAGACGCCATCTCCCAGCTCCCTGCCTTGCACCTGCTTCATAACCTGGAATGGCAATATCTGAAACCGGATGAGGCGTTTGACCTTCGTGGCGGCAAACTGTCCAATGTTCTCTTGGAGGGTTGTTCTGGTCCCCTGGCTGAGGGAACACAATCTGGTGTCAGGTTCAAGGGCAAGGAGCTGACGTTTACTGAGGGCAATATTTTGAGTGCACTGCAGGCACTGAAAGAGTTCCCCTTTGATGGGCTGGTGCGTATAAATGAGAAGATTTACGATCTTCTTTGCTTGGGAAAGAGCCTGCAACAGTCGGTGGATGGCGATATCAAGAGTTTTACCCTGCACTACATCGACTGGGAACATCCCGAGTGTCCGGTTGCGATATATCGTCCTACAATCTATCGCAACCTGACAAGTACTAACTTCACGCCCTCATCAACTTGTTCCATGATTTTATTGGATAGGGTGTAAACCTTATCTGTTAAAAATGATTTGTCGATAGTGATTATTTGAGAAACATTAACAACACTTTCTTTGGGTAATTTTGATTTTTTAACGGAGAGCAAAACGTTACCAGGTGCAGCCGCTAAGCGTATCTTTCTTGTCTACGCGCGCAGTCGGCTGCATTTGCCTTTTGGGCATACCTACCCTGAATCACCCCAAAAGCCGAAATCGCCAGTAGTTCGGCCGCCGTTTTTGGTGGGCAACAGCAACAACTCGAATCCGATCAACTTCGATAACGTAGAGCAGACTGTACGGAAAGCGCCTGAAAGGTTTCCGTCGTACGTCTTCACTGACGAGTTGGTAGGCTTCCGGATTAGCTACAACCTGCTCTATGGAAGAATCAAGCTCTATAAGAAACGAGAAACCAAGCCCTGCTGACATCGTTTCGTAATAGCGAGCCGCTTCTATGACCTCGTTATCCGCCTCGGGATGAAACCCAACTCTTCTCATGAGATAGCGGCTCTGGCACGTCGGAATACCTCCTCGACCGGTATCTCTTCAACTGTACCCTCACGTAGCTCCCTCAATCGTCGTTCTGCTTCAGCCACCCATAATCGCAAATTTTCGGTCTCAGATGGAGCATCAACGCTCAATATAAGCTTTTCCGCCAGAGCACCTCGGTCTTCAATGCTTAGCTTCAGCACTTCGTTTTCAAGTTTTTTTAGTTCCATTTTTATTCTCCACTTTTCCTCACCATCCCGGGTATCAGCAGGTACTTCTAATGAATCCATTGCAACAGTGTGGTGATCACTTGGGTCTTTGTCCCCTTGGGTCTGATCCTGCCTGATCAGCCGAACCGAGTAGTACGGACCCGTACGCTACGTGGTGTGGGAGGGTGGAGCTGTAAGAGACTCCTCCCTATCCCGATAGGCCCATCGATGTTTTGGCCACCTTGATTAACGACATCAAGGCTTTATTTACAGCTTCTTCTGTCGGAAATGCTTTCGCTATTTCTGGTTTAAGCAACACAACGTTGTGTGACTCCTGGTACACCTCATAATACTTGCCGCGTACCCCAACACCAAGGTCTTCCCTTTTATATTTAGGCCTTATCCCATCTTTTTCCTTAACCTTTTTCATATATCTGCCTCTCTTGTTTTGCCACAGGTCTGGCACTGATGATTCTCATCGATTTATTTCTCTCTGTATGGGATACAATGAGCAGTTTGCCAGCAAGCGCTTCAATGACTTTTTTTACGGTTTCAAACCTTGCCAAAAAACAACCATTCTTTGGGGTGTTGAGCCCGCCAATAGTCACGCAGGAGGTCAAGGCAGTTCTGCGACATATTCCGATCGTTTAGATCAGGTGCGGGCCAATGAACTCTCCGCGTCAGCGCCCCGCGTCCTTTCCCGTCACCTGAATTTACTTGTTCGATCCTCTATTTCATCAGTTTCTCAATTTCTATTTTTTGAGCCTCAAGTTCTTTCAATTTCATTTTTACTTTTTTGATTTCACTCTTAATTTTACGAAGTTCTGTTTTGTTCTTCTCCTTTGACAAACTGTCTTGGCCAAGTTCTTCAACGATATACTTTTCAAGTTGACTTCTTAAAAGTCTGAGATATGGATTTCCCCATATTACTCCTTCTCGGTATTCAAGTTTACCTGCACGTATGCCCTTAACAATAAAGTCTTGATCAACGCCATATTCCTTCTTAGCCGTTTTATCACTGAGAACTGCTCCTTTGCGATTCCATTCACCGTATTCTGCCATGCTTCTCCTTTCGCGACCGAACAAGCGATTATATGATTTTACGGTTATCTTGCATTTAAATACCAAAAATAAAAAATGTTAACAAGAAAAATATAATTACTTATGTTTTTATCTAACCTCTTAACACTAAATATATGCTGTCAAGTTAACCATACAGGTCGAATAATTACCTGGTCTGGTGTCCCCTGAGTCGGACTGAAACAGCCGTTACCACAATTTA
>JAYEFH010000362.1:2943-7832 GCA_034658555.1 Thermodesulfobacteriota bacterium
GGAGTGATTGCCGTAGGCCGTCTTTTCGGTCCGGAGGTGTCCTTTGAGGAAGACATTCGTTTTCTCACTAAGGTGGCTATATTGATCGCCCAGTTCCTAAAACTCCACCAGACCATCTGCTACAAGGTATATGGCTCAGAATCAATCAGGAGATACTGCATTGATACTGACTGCAGCAGCACTGGTATTGCTGATGAACCTATGGAGAAAGATAGCCTGCAACACTTAATTTGACGGTAGACTTGTACGTTCCAAGAACGTCCTTGGCACCATTATGCACAGTTTTATCTGCTTGGGAATAGTCTCTATTATTTGGGTTGTCTATGGTTACTCCCTGGCATTTGGCCCTGATATCGGTGGACTCACAGGAAACCTTGACTGGATGTGGCTAAAGGGCGTGGGCACAAATGTAGGCCCCTACTCCGATACTATCCCGGATCTGCTCTTCTACGCATTTCAACTGATGTTTGCCATCTTGACTCCGGCCCTGATAACCGGAGGCTTTGCCGAAAGAATGAAATTTCCCGCTTTCGGAGCGGGCATACTATGGTTCGGCTGGTTTGGGTTTATGCGGGTAGCGCCCTTGCAGCCGACGGAACCGCTGCATTGGCCTTCTTTACAACGCAGGTGGCCACAGGCGCGGCCGCTCTCTCATGGATCATTGCTGAATGGCTACTCCGGGGAAAGCCCACAACCCTTGGGGCCGCCTCCGGTTCAGTAGCGGGATTGGTTGCCATTACTCCTGCTGCAGGGTTTGTGGGTCCAATATCGGCTGTAATTATCGGTCTTGTTGCTGGTGTGCTCTGTTATCTGGCTGTGCCGGCCAAATCCAGGCTTGGCTACGATGATGCCCTTGACGTGGTGGGAATACATGGTATTGGAGGAATATGGGGTGCGTTGGCCACATGACTTTTCGCTTCTCTTGCGGTGAATCCCGGCGGTGCGAACGGTCTGTTCTTTGGAAATCCACACCAGTTTGTTATTCAGGCAACAGGGGTTGGAGCAACCATGGCATATTTGTTTATTGGCAGTCTAATAATTCTCAAGATTATTGATGTGACAGTAGGCCTTAGGGTAACCACAGAAGAAGAGGTCCAGGGTCTGGATATCACTCAGCACAGTGAAATCGGGTATTCCCTATAAATAATCCCCCAGGACAAACAAAAAAATGCATGGCGCATTCTGTTCGTCCCTATATACCTGATTAAGGAGGAATCCATGAAGAAAATAGAAGCAATTGTAAAGCCCTTCAAGCTGGATGACGTAAAGGAGGCCCTGAACGAGATCGGCATCAAGGGAATGACAATTTCCGAAGTCAAGGGTTATGGCCGTCAGAAAGGGCATAAGGAAATATATAGAGGTGCGGAGTACGTGGTAGATTTCATCCCCAAGGTTAAACTTGAGATAATCGTAGATGCAGCTCAGGTGGATCAGGTTGTGGCGACGATCAGAGAGTCTGCCCATACCGGTAAGCTTGGGGACGGTAAAATCTTTGTGCTCCCTGTAGAAGAGGTCGTAAGGGTCAGGACTGGTGAACATGGCAAGGATGCTATTTAGTGTCTGAACGGAAACCCCAAATTTTGTTTTCTCAATTTAGGTCATGGATAATTAACATGGGCCCTGATCATCGTTTGGGCCACTCGAACTGACATTTGAATATCGAATATCGAACAAGGAATTATGAATGTCGAAGGAAATAACCTTAGAAAAGTTTTTTCAACGAAATTAATCATACAAAAGGAGAAGTATCTTATGACACCAAAACAGGTATTGGACATGGCCAAGGAGAAGGACCTCAAGGTAGTGGACCTTCGCTTCCTTGATTTCCTTGGATTGTGGCAGCACTTCACAGTGCCTTTAACCGAGTTGGATGAGACGAGTTTCGAAGACGGCTTTGGCTTTGACGGCTCAAGCATCCGCGGATGGCAGCCGATCCATGCCAGTGACATGCTCGTTGTCCCGGATTCCACCACGGCCCAGATAGATCCATTTTTTACAGAACCAACACTGGTTTTGATCGGGGACATCGTAGACCCCATAACCAGGGAGCCATATTCCAGAGACCCCAGAAATATAGCAAAGAAGGCCGAAGCGTATCTCAAGGGCACGGGTATTGGTGATACCGCATATTTCGGTCCTGAGGCCGAATTCTTCATCTTTGACGACGTGCGCTATGACAATGCCAGCAATGGTTGCTTCTATGAATTGGATTCAGTAGAGGGCACATGGAACACGGGCAGGGAGGAGTGCCCCAATTTGGGATACAAGCCACGCCACAAAGAAGGTTATTTCCCTGTTCCGCCCACGGACAAATTCCAGGACTTAAGGACCGAGATGCTGCTTACACTGGAGCAGGTCGGCATTGAAGTCGAGTGCCAGCACCATGAGGTAGCTACTGCAGGACAGGCGGAAATCGATATGCGTTTCAAGCCTCTTGTCCAGATGGGCGACCAGCTCATGTGGTTCAAGTACGTGCTTAAAAATGTTGCCAACCGTCACGGCCGTACAGTCACCTTCATGCCCAAACCGCTCTATGGTGACAACGGCACAGGTATGCATACCCATATCAGTATATGGCAGGATGGCCGGCCTACCTTTGCAGGCGACAAGTATGCCGGGCTTTCTGAGAATGGCATGTATGCCATGGGCGGCATTCTCAAGCACTGCCGTGCCCTGTGTGCTTTCTCTAATCCATCTACCAATTCCTACAAGCGCCTTGTGCCTGGTTTTGAGGCCCCGGTAAACCTGGCCTACTCAAGCCGCAACAGGAGCGCTGCAGTCCGTATCCCCATGTATTCCGATTCTCCTAAGGCCAAGAGGGTCGAATTCAGGACCCCGGACCCGTCCTGCAACGGGTACCTGGCTTTCTCTGCAATGCTGATGGCAGTACTTGATGGTATAGAGAACAAGATTGATCCCGGTGAGCCTCTGGACAAGAACATCTATAATTTACCCCCTGAGGAACTGGCCAATATTCCCTCAGCCCCGGGTTCTCTGGATGAGGCTCTGGCAGCACTTAAGGAAGACCACGAATTCCTGTTAAAGGGCGGTGTCTTCACCCAGGATGTCATTGATATGTGGATTGACTACAAGACAGAAAATGAGGTCAACACGGTCAAACTGCGTCCTCATCCATATGAGTTCTTCTTGTACTTTGATATTTAATCCACAGATTTCGCAGATTACACGGATTACTCTAATCATAAAAATAAAATACTTATTTTGATACCCCGTGGCTTGCCACGGGGTATTTCATTTGCTGAACAAGAGCAATATAAACACGACAGTCATAGCCCTGTTGACTTCAAACAGAAGACTTGCATCTGTGCCGGGAAATATTCAACTTGAAAAAGGGATTGCAAATCTGCCCAAAACAAGTGCTGTGGTTGTCAGCCAAATGGTTACTGTGGACAAGCTCAGGTTTCTGGAAAAAATCAACTAGTTACGCAAAACATTGCTAATATATCAACGGTTTAACAGGGGTATAAAGGGTAAAAAAAATGTCAATATTTAATATTGGCATAACTACCTGTAAAACAATGAATAATTGACAAAAAGAGGACGATTTACCACACCAGTTCCGGTTGACCCAAAACTACCTACTTTGATGCGGGGCAGGGTATTTCAAAAACCGCCAAGCTGTTGGCGGTCAGGTGCAGTGACTAGTTGGCTGTTTGTAATGAAAAAAACTTATAATTTCATATCATTAAGTTTTGTGTTAATAAAGTTCATGTCAAATTTATCAGGATCAAATTCCCCACCAATCCATTCGATCATAGATTCATGTTCTTCGTGTTTTGGATCTTGAATTGCATCCAAAAAATCTGAGTATCTCCAAATACCCCCGCAGTCCTCTGGAGGACATGCCTTTTTCCCTTTAATGACTACAGGTGATTCAGAAAAATCCAAAGGAAGAATTTTTTCGAGAACGATTTTGTGCTCCCAACCATCACCGAAATCATATTCATAAACAAAATTGTCTTTGGGATTGGAAATGATGTCTTGTAAATAAACCTTCCGCTCATCTGTTATATCTATATCAAAATCCGGGTCTGGAATTCCGATATAAGACATTCCAACTCTATATTGATGTAAATGGTAATTAGACCAACCCATTGCTATCTGCAAAACGGAATGTAATTGATCTAATCTGATATTGTCTTTGACTATCAATCTTCTCCATATTGGAGGTTTGCTTCCAACCAGGGTAACTTTGATTTGGTGCAACGATTCTGATTTTTTATTCTTTTTTGTCACTGTGACCTCCATATTGAATTTGATTGCCAGCCAACGATTGAGCTCACCTGCCGCCAACACTGCGGAACACCGAACTTTGAAAAACCACCTGCTTTGATGCGAGGAAAAGCCTTTCAAAAACCGCTGAGCAGTGGGCGGTCAGGAAGTGATTTGTTCTCCTGCCGTATCAAGTACGAGCGGTGTCAAAGTAAAAATACGTGCAAGTCGACCTGCTTTGTGCAAATCCCCTCTACAAAGAGCGTCTTGCACATCATTAAGTTTCAACACATCATCAAGAGACAAATATGGCGACCACCCTTCATCAGTATCAATCAATTCAATTTCAACTTTGGCCACATATTGTCCTTCGTGTACTAATTTCTTATATTGTCTCTTTTTCATGACATTCTCTTTACAAAATCACTTGACCATTTGGCTGGATCTGGCCTGCACATACCGGCAACGCAAAACAGGATGCGCAGTTATGCTTACATATGCATTAATCATTATATATTGATCTCCTTAATAATAATTATTATCATGCATATCAATTGTGAAGATTCTGAATGGATACTAGCCCAAAATCTTATCTACTTCCTCTGCATCGGCGTCCATGACATGGGAAATTCCGGAAACTTCCGCAGCCTCTCTTG
>JAYEFH010000363.1:0-1719 GCA_034658555.1 Thermodesulfobacteriota bacterium
CAGTAAAATTGATATATATAAACAGCTTCAGGTCAATGCTATCAATACTGCTCGGAGGCATAGTCTTTTCTCTTCCCTTTGCAATAATATCCTATTTTTCCGCAGTGTATCTATACATCAGTCGTCAGAAGAGACGAATGAATAGTCTTATAAAAAACAATCATAATGATCCCGAATACAGCAAAGAGATCTCCCATAACTAATATCTATGAAACTGGCTTTCCGTTGCCTAAACGCTCCCTTGGCCAAAACTTTCTTGTCCACCAGGGCACCATTGAGACCATAGTAGAACTATCCGACATACAGCCCGGAGATCGAGTAGTAGAACTGGGTACGGGGCTTGGGGCCATGACCGGGGAACTTTCAAAAAAGGCCTCCAGAGTTATTGGCCTTGAAATAGACAAGAGACTGATTAAATGGGTACGCGAAAAGCGACCTCTGCCCGGGAATGTGGAGTTGCGTCATTCGGACATCCTCAGGGTTTCTTTCCAGGGTCTGGCAGAAGAGATGGGGAGCACTCTCAAGATAATAGGCAACCTGCCCTATAATATTTCAAGCCAGGTAGTATTTAAGCTGATCGCAGAACGTAATCATATAAACAGGGCAACATTGATGTTTCAGAAGGAGGTGGCGGAGCGCCTTGTCTCTTGTCCTGGAAGCAAGGCTTACGGAATATTATCAGTGCTTACCGGATATTGCGCCAATATCACCAGATTAATGGACATACCTCCGGGCCTTTTTCGCCCTCGCCCAAAGGTCACGTCGACTTTAGTACAAATGGAATTCAGAGAGCCTGTCATTGTTGCAACGGATTTTGCGTTTTTTAAAAATATTGTCAGACAGGCATTTCAGAAAAGACGAAAGAAATTGATAAACGCCCTTAAGGGACCGGCTTCTTTTTCGCAAGATGAAATACTTCATGCACTGGGGGTCTGCGGAATAGATCCGGGCTACAGGGCAGAAGTCTTGAGCATTGAAGACTTCGTAACCCTGTCAAATACTCTGGCCCGCACGATTTCTTCCGGCGACAATACACAAAAGGACATCACACACTGATTACCTTGTCTGCGAGCTGCATACTTGTTACGATATCCAGCATGTTTGTGGTCTCACCAACCCCTTTTTGATCCAGCAGATTGAAGTGCGTGAGGCAGGTGCCGCATACAAGAATGCTTACACCCTGGGCCTCCAGTTGCTGTATGGCAGGCAAGGTCTTGGCCCCCTCAATCGTCAGTTTTATCCCGCCATTGAGGAAAACCACTCTCCAGAGAGTCTCTCCCATCTCGTTAAGCGTATTTAAGAAATTGAGCATAAGTCCTGCTCCCAGCACATCATCTCCCGAACCCATCGTATTCTTAGGAATCAGAACCAGCGTCTTCTCATTCGACGAGGCAGGCTCGGTGGCTACAGATTCGCTCCAAGTTTCCTCAGACCTTTCAGCCCTGATCTCAAAATTATCGATGTTTTGGTCAAGTGACGCACTGAAGCCCTGGCTTTCGACAAAACGGACGACGTTTTGGGCCGCGGCGGCATTATCAACTACCACTATAAATGCCAATGTCCTGGGATTGGCTTCAATAAAATCCTTGGTCCTCAGCACCGGCTGAGGACAGCTAAGCCCCCGGCAATTCAATGTCTCCATACAACCTCACAAATCCGTCCGTCTTGTCTGAATAATGGGAATTTCAAATTATTAATTTTCAGTTGAATAATTTATGA
>JAYEFH010000364.1:0-1705 GCA_034658555.1 Thermodesulfobacteriota bacterium
TCAAAATGTTCATACTCCACTCCTTTTTTTAATGTTTATTTTGCCATAATGAATCAATGATAATATTCAACAGGACGGATGATGACTCAAAATCGCATCCTGATGATTTGGATTCAGAAACACTGCTACTCTTTATAACCCTTCATTACCGCCGACAGCAAGACAAATACCAAGTAAATCAACCTAAAAAAGTGTAAACTATTTTTAGCTGCCTATAAAGGATGCCGGAAACGGTCACGAAAAATCTTGACGGCGTGATATTTGACATATAAATTGGCAATAATCATAATATCTGACGGTATGTGTGGCAATTATTGTGGAGATAGGTCATGTATGTCAAAAGGCAATTGGATTTATTAAAAATTCTACGAAAAAAATCTTATTTCTTGTTCGGACCACGTCAAACGGGAAAAACATCCTTGATTCAACATACGCTAAATGAATACAGGTATTACAATCTGCTAAAGACCGATGTGTATCTGAAATTAAGCGGGGCACCCCAAAGGCTTCGCCAGGAAATAACAGACAATGACAGGATTGTTATCATCGATGAGATTCAGAAACTGCCGATTCTGCTTGATGAAGTACATAATTTAATTGAAAAAAAGGGGATCCATTTCCTTCTTACCGGGTCCAGCGCCAGGAAGTTGAGAAATAAGGGAGTGAATCTGCTGGGAGGCCGCGCCAGAACCAGGCGGCTGCGCCCCTTTATTCTCAAGGAGTTAAAGGGGGATTTCCAATTACTGAAAGCCATGGATACAGGTCTGATCCCCTCCATCTATTTTTCCGACGCACCATTTGAAGATCTGGAGGCATATACGGGAAATTATTTAAGGGAAGAGATTGCAGCGGAAGCCATCGTTCGGAATGTGCCTGCATTCAGCAGATTTCTTACTGTAGTCGGGCTGTGTAACGGTAAAATGATTAATTACACGAACATCGCAAGCGATGCACAGGTCCCAAGATCAACCGTGCAGGAATATTTTCAGATTCTACGTGACACGCTGCTTGGCGATGATCTGCCTGCATGGCGGAAATCCGTCAAACGAAAACCGGTTTCCACTTCGAAATTTTACTTTTTCGATATAGGAGTAGCCAGGTTTCTGCAAGGTCGTCGGGGTCTGGCAATGAGATCTCCGGAATTTGGGGAGGCATTTGAAGCTTATATCCATCATGAGATAAAAACCTACTGCGATTACAATGGTGGTTGTGATCTGTATTACTGGAAGGCAACCTCAGGCTTTGAGGTTGATTTTGTCATCAACGGGCAAACAGCGATTGAGGTAAAAGGGAAGGTCAATATCACAAGAAAAGATTTTAAAGGATTGACTGCAATAAAGGAAGAAAAACTTCTAAAGAATTATATATTGGTCACTCTTGAAGATACCCCTCGAAAAGATGGGGATATATGTGTCCTTCCCTGGAAAGATTTTATTATGAACCTGTGGCAGGATGCATATGTATGATAATCTTTTGGAATTGACAATTCAAACTGAACCAGTGACGGCGTAATAATAGGTCAATTGCGAACACCGACACCCGGCGGCCACAATGTCTTTCTTGGCGCACTTTGTGTCTTGAGCATAGCAATCCGATCGTTTGTAGCGGTACCAACGACCGGTCGTTACCAAGGTGGCAGTAACTGCGGAGAGGCAATTACTTATATTTTTTAGTCCCTTGAATATAATCCTGTTAATACTGCTTC
>JAYEFH010000365.1:0-1702 GCA_034658555.1 Thermodesulfobacteriota bacterium
GCAGATGTCCTGATTGTTACCGGCGATACCAAGGTGGTGCCGCACGGGGCGGTAGACAAAATATTCATCAACACCTCGGGAATTGGACTCATCCCTGAGGGAAGCAATATTTCCGGGCATAACGCGAGTCCTGGTGACAAGATTATCCTCAGCGGCGTCATTGCCGACCACGGTATTACTGTATTGACCCAGCGGGAGGGAATGGCCTTTGAAACCCCTATTCAAAGCGATACGGCCCCTTTAAACCACATGGTACGCAAAATGATCGCGGCAAGCGACCAAATTCATGCCATGAGGGATCCAACCCGCGGCGGTGTCGGGACCTCACTGAACGAGATCGCCAGCCAATCAAAGGTAGGAATAAAGATCTATGAGGATGCACTCCCGATCCGGGAGGAAGTTTCAGGAATTTGTGAATTCCTGGGATTTGATCCTCTCTACATTGCGAACGAGGGAAAACTCCTTGCATTTGTGGGGCCGGATCACGCGGAAAAGGTATTAGAAACAATTAAAGAAAGCAAACATGGAAAAGATGCCTGCATTATAGGGGAAGTCTCTGCCGATTCCCTTGGCAAAGTCTTCATGAAGACGCATATCGGCAGCACCCGAATCGTGGACATGCTCACAGGAGAACAACTCCCGCGTATCTGTTGAGGCGTAACCGTTCACACTCCCTGCAAAAGCCTGTCGGCTGTCAGGGGGGAAGTGATGACCTCTAAGTTTTGGACTATATAGAAAATATTGCCCCCCAGCCGGCCTCTATATTCTCTCTCTCGTTTTTTAGGTAAAGCGCCGCTTTTTTCACAGTATCCCGGTCGAGCCCCAAATTCTTGGGCACAAGCACCTTGTCCGGCTCTCCCTCAAAATGCCAACCGAACTTCATTTTCTGACAGATCTCGTCAGCCAGAAAAACAACTGAAGCGGCCAAAGTATTTGGACCTGCGCTGTTAGGATGGTGGTGGTAGCGGATAACATCCATCAACATTTCACTCAAATTCCATTTCGTGGCTATATATGCTCCTACCTCTGAATGGGTAAGTCCATACTGCTCCTCAGCATCAGAGAGGGACAGTCCTTTCTGTCGCCTCAATTCCAAAATTTCTCTCAAGTCAGATGAAAAGTATAGACAGAGTAAAAAACGTCCCAAGTCATGGACCATGCCTGCTGTAAACAACTCATCCGTATCCAGACCGGAAATACACTCTGCCAGCATCTTGGAAATCTTGGCTACACCGATGGAGTGAAGCCATATGCCCTTGGTATCAAATTCTTCAAAACCTAGATCATCGGAAAATATCCCTGTAAGTGAAAGCCCTATCGCTATGCTTCGCATTTCCTCAAAACCCAAAATGACTATGGCCCTGGCAATGCTGTTAACCTCTTGCCTTAGGCCATAATACGGCGAATTCGCTATACTTAGTATCTTTGTCGTTAGAACAGGATCATCTCTGATTATTTTTTCCATCGTCTGGGCCGAGGAAGAGATGCTATCAAGACCGCTCAGCACTCTACTTAGAGTGTGAGGCATAGGGGGAAGATCCTGAATATTGTCTAAACGTTGTATAATTGACATAGTATCTTTAGATTAATTCGATATCAATGTTAAATTTGTTATCGTCTAGAAAATTTAATGACTTTAATACATTTTTCGCATTTCATAAAAATCTGGTTGATATTATTAGCAATATTTGGCATTCTTACA
>JAYEFH010000366.1:0-1702 GCA_034658555.1 Thermodesulfobacteriota bacterium
GCAACTGCATTTCATGATGTGGAAGGGAATATTAAGAAATTGACAGACGGTGAATATAAGACAAGAATAAATATTAAGGGATTAAAAAATGAAGAGATAACCAGTGATGATGCAGCATCACCAGGAACTGGTGATTTAGAAATAAAACTGAAGTCAAAATAACCATCAGACGAAAACCATAAACGGAGGTACGCCATGCCTGAGTATTTAGCACCTGGGGTCTATATTGAAGAAGTTGAAATGGGTGGGAAGCCTATTGAGGGGGTGAGCACAAGCACGGCAGGATTCATCGGCGAAACAGAACGGGGACCTTTAATGCCAAGGTTGATCACCGGTCTGGAGCAGTATCGAAGGCTTTATGGTGAATTTTTGCCGGCCAACTCATATCTTCCCTATGCTGTAGAAGGATTTTTCAGCAACGGGGGTAAAAGATGTTTTATTTCCCGGATTATTGGGAAACAGAGCAACGTCGCGACTCTTGATGTGCAGGGACACCAGGAAGGACCTCAAGTTGTGCCAAGCCCTCCGGCTCCGGCACCTCAGGAGGAGGCGCGCTTCAAGATAACTGATAAGTCTTTAGAAAAGCTGAAAACAGAAGGGTTGCCTGATGATGTTCTTACAGCATTGGAAGGCATGAAGGATAAAGCGTCTGCAGAAGAGAAGAAGTTCCTGGACGATCTTAAGGCAACGATTGGAGATACGGCAACTTTAAAAAAGCACAAATCAGCAATCCTTAAGTATGCCAAAGAAGAAGCTCCGAAGGTGACTTCCAGGGGGAATCCTGGAGGAAATCCCGGAAAAGCGTTTACTTTAACTGCTATTGGTCCTGGAGATTGGGGAAATCGTATAGCAATAAAGATTGGAAAGGCCAGTCTCTCTGCCCTTAATCCAAAACTCTTTAAAATGACTGTAATATACTGGAAGGACGCTCCTCCAATGCCTGTAGTTGATCCCACTGATCCGGAGAAGCAAAGAGACCCGAACCGCAGGGAACAATCGTCTCTCGAAGTCTACGACAATCTCTCTTCAGAACCATCAAGTGATTTTTATGAAAAAAGAATCAATAATATTTCTCCTCTAATTAAAGTCGAAAAAATGAGCGATACAGTCCCTTCTTTCAAAGAGGGATTGGAATTCCTTCAAGGCGGTTCAAATGGTAAGGAAGTGGATTTGTCTGATTATAAAGGCAAAGCCGGGGCTAATCCAGGAGAACGAACGGGTCTCAGCTCATTTACAGAAGTAGATGAAATTTCTATTGTTTGTGTACCAAATGAGAATGAGTTCCCAGGATTAACTGATGAGATAGTGAAACATTGCGAGCTCATGAAAGATCGTTTTGCTGTCCTTCAGGCCAGGCAAAGTGCAGGTCCTGTAGGTGGGCTTATTCCACCTACGGATTCAAAATATGCTGCTTTCTATTATCCATGGATCCAGGTAATGGATCCGATTACAAGCAGCCCGAAGCTTATACCTCCGGGAGGTCATGTTACCGGAATCTATGCCAGAAGTGATACAGAGCGGGGGGTCCATAAGGCTCCAGCCAATGAAATAGTAAGAGGGGTTCTGAAATTACAATTTCCTCTGACCAAAGGGGAGCAGGATATTCTGAACCCAAGAGGGGTAAACTGTATCAGGGCCTTTAGAGGACGTGGCATAAGGGTATGGGGAGCGAGGACAATTTCAAGCGATCCGATCTGGAAAT
>JAYEFH010000367.1:0-10047 GCA_034658555.1 Thermodesulfobacteriota bacterium
CTCAGTGATCTCCTGGATGGGAGCGTCCGCCTGGATGACTATCATTTCCTTAACCTGCCGGGTGGATTTTTAGATGGCGATAATCTAGGGGCGGCACAGGCCGGGGCATACAGGCTCCGAAATGCCGGAGTTAAGGGAACAGGAGAACGTCTGCTGGATCAACTCCTGGAATTTGTGGAAAAGGGGGGTCTGGTACTGGGAATATGCAATGGTTTTCAATTGATGGCGAAGACCGGCCTTCTTCCGAGTTTTGATGGTAATTATGAACAACGCCATGTAAGTCTCACCTATAACGATTCCGGCAGATTCGAAGACCGGTGGGTTACTTGCAAGGTATCTCCGGACTCTTCTTGCATATTTACCCGTGGGATAGATCGTATTGAGTTGCCGGTAAGACACGGGGAAGGAAAATTCGTAACAATTGACATATCTGTAAGGGACCGGCTGGTGGCAGAAGGCCTTATTGCACTTCAGTATGTATCACCCTTAACAGGGGAGCCCACACAAGACTATCCCCTCAATCCAAATGGTTCGGAGCTTGCCATAGCCGGCATTTGTGATACTACAGGCAGACTCATGGGCCTGATGCCCCATCCTGAGGCCTTTCATCACAGGACCAACCATCCACGATGGACCAGGGAAAAATTGCCGGAGGAAGGGGCGGGGCTGGCCTTTTTCCGGAATGCCGTGGACTATATACGGGAAAAGCTCGGCTAATGAACGGGAGATAAATCTGCGGTGAGTACTGTTTTTTTAGAGCAAACAACTATGTCTGAATCTCCGGCCCGGATCCTGGTGCGCCTGCTTAAATATTTAAGGCATTTTTTACTGGAAACAGCGATTTGCTTTGCAGGACTCACTGCCATTCTATACTGGCTTTCTCCTCATTTCCTGGCCTTCCTTCAGTCCCATTTTGAGCAGCATCTGGCCTTTTTCGGAGTGCTGGAGCCCATGATGGCCTTGCTCAAACTTTCAAGCGTTGGGGCATTAATGCTTCTGGCGCCCTGGATTCTCTGGCGTGTATCGCAGGGGCTGGTAGATGTACTTGGTTTTTCAAGAAAATTTTCCCTGGTGTTTATGCTATCCGCACTTCTACTCTTTTATGCAGGGACCCTTTTCTGTTTTTTTATAACCCTTCCGTTTGGGATAAACTTCCTCCTGGGTTACCAGTCACAACACCTAAGGCCGGTAATAGCTGTAGGTAAGTTTGTGAATTTTATCGGACTTTTTCTTATTAGCTTTGGCGTGATTTTCGAAATTCCATTGATTATGACATTGCTTTGCAGATTAAAAATCTGTGGTCCTGAGACCTTTGGAAGATATAGACGTTATGCGATTTTATTAATTGCCATAATGGCTGCCATTCTCACCCCCACGCCGGACATCTTCAATATGGCTATGATGGGAGTTCCATTGTATATCCTTTATGAGGCAGGAATAATTATTGCCGGAATAGTAACTCCTCCTTCTACCTATCTTGACAAGGCTTAGCCATTCTATATATTGCGGGATTCATACGAAAAACTTGAGTAATCTGAAATTAACCAAGCCATTGGCCTTGGCGTTTAATGACCAAAGATCTAAAAGGCTTTAGAAATACTGTTCCTGTAGAGGACATTCCGGAAGATGGTCTGCATTTGATCTTCGAAGAGATGCAGGGACTCTTGTCTGAGATGGAGGAGTGCAGAATACAGGGCACTGCAAAAGGGGAGGTCTTTCTCCACCGTGTTGATGGGGATGTACATCTGGACGGTAAGGTTGCGGCATTGGTTGGTATCAAGTGCGACCGTTGTTTGGAGGAGTATAATCAAAAAATATACACCTCTTTTTTCTATATACTGATCCCTGGTCAATCGGTAGAGGGGAAAAAAGAAATAGCCCTTGCTAAAGAAGACATGGAAATATCCTTGTATGATGGGGCTGAAATCCAGATAGGGGAAATATTCAGGGAACAGATTCTGCTACAAATTCCTATGCGTCATGTCTGTAGTGAGGACTGTAAAGGCATCTGTCCCGGGTGCGGTGCGTACCTTAATAGAGAGGAATGCCGTTGCCGAGCAGAAACTTTGAATAATCCATTTAGTGTGTTAAAAAAGCCGCGCGAAGTAGTCAAATGAATATTTGGCATCCTTCATTAAATTCCAGAAATAGTGTACACTTTGTTGATATTGTATTTTGGCAGTGAAATTGGGAACTTGAAATTAGAAATTGGGGAAAACAAAAAGAGGTATTAAGAAATGGCAGTTCCACAGAGAAAAACTTCACGTTCACGTAAGGGTAATCGTCGCTCGCATGATGCGCTTCGCATACCGAGTCTTTCAACATGCCCCCAATGTACAGAGCCCAAGCCTCCCCACAGAATCTGTCCCCATTGTGGTACCTATAGGGGAAAAGTATTCAATGAAGAAAAAGTTTTAGATTAGAACATGTCAGTAGCAATAGATGCCATGGGGGGTGATCGAGGCCCTGATGTCTTAGTAAAGGGAGCAATTGATGCGGCCAGAGATCACTGCGTTGAGATTACCCTGGTCGGGATTGAAAATGTGCTGAGGGAAACGCTTCAGCGGCTTGGCGGGGATGATCTGCCCATCAGCATCTATCCGGCCTCTCAAGTAGTTGATATGGAGGAATCCCCGGCTGATTCTCTGAGGAAAAAAAAGGATTCTTCAGTTAGAGTTGCTTTTGAACTTGTGCGTCAAGGAAAGGCCAAGGCCGTGCTCAGTGCAGGCAACTCAGGGGCTACGCTGGCAACAGCCATGGTTGCCCTGGGCAGAATCAATGGCGTTCGGCCGGCCATCGCTACTCTTATGCCGACACTGAAAAAGCCCGTGGCCATGATAGACGTAGGGGCAAACGTAGACTGCAAACCCGTTCATCTGCTACAGTTCGGGATAATGGGCTCAGTATTTTCAGGAGAACTTTTGAATAATTCCCGGCCCAGAGTAGGGTTGTTAAGTATCGGGAAGGAAGATACCAAGGGCAACCAACTCGTAAAAAAGGCGTATGATCTCCTTGCGGACAGTGATCTGAACTTTGTCGGCAATGTGGAAGGCGGTGAAATCTTCAAAGGCGACGTAGACGTAATCGTATGCGACGGATTTGTGGGTAACATATGTCTAAAACTGAGTGAAGGTCTTGCAAAGGCCATACTCACTATGCTGAAGTCTGAGATCGGGGAAAGTCTTATGGCCGACATGGGAAATCCCTTGAAATCAGCCTTTCAGAGGTTTTACAAGATAATAGACTATACTGAATACGGTGGTGCTCCGCTGTTGGGAATCAACGGGATAGCAATTATATGTCACGGGCTCTCCGGTTCCAAGGCAGTTAAAAATGCAATACAACTAGCCCATAAGCTTACCAAGATAGAGTTGGCTGATAAGCTTGAAAACTCTCTTGCCAAAAGGCAGGATCTGTTCAAGGTAGTCCAGTGATATCAAAGTTTTTCCTATCTATTAAAGTCTAAACATATGCCTATTCGCAGTATAATCATCGGGACAGGGTCTCACGCACCCCAAAGAGTGGTAACCAATAAGGACCTGGAAAGCCGGGTGGATACTACCGACGAGTGGATACGCACCAGGACAGGTATCATTCAACGCCATATCTCTAATGACCAGGAGACCAATTCTTATCTTGCTACACAATCAGCAAAAAAGGCCCTTGATATGGCAGGAGTGCGCCCACAGAATCTGGACCTTATTATAGTCGGTACTATGACTCCGGACATGCCAATGCCCTCTGTTGCCTGCCTGGTGCAAAATGCGCTGGGAGCAAAAAAAGCCGGGGCCTTTGACCTGTATGCCGCTTGCACCAGTTTTCTTTATGCGCTTTCCGTGGCAGATAAATTTATACGCAGTAACCACAGTATGAAAATCCTTGTGATTGGGAGCGAGGTGCTCTCCAGGGTTACAAATTGGGAAGACCGGAATACATGCGTGCTTTTCGGTGATGGAGCGGGGGCCGCAGTACTCACCGGTACCCGGGGGGACAGGGGCATTCTCTCTACTCACCTCCATGCAGATGGTTCATTAGGAGAGCTTCTTATCTTAAAAGGTCTTGGGACGGCCTTCCCGGTGAGTCATGAAAACCTTGAAAAGGGATGGCAGTATATTCAGATGCAGGGTAGAGAGGTGTTCAAACATGCTGTCAAAGCAATGGAGTCTGTGGCATGGGACGCTTTGGAGGCAAATGGGTGGAATGGCGATGATGTGGACCTTCTGTTTTCTCATCAGGCCAACACTCGAATCATTAATTTTCTGGGAGAGAGGTTGGGGCTTCCTAAGGAGAAAATCTTTATCAATATTCACAAGTATGGTAATACCTCGGCGGCGAGTATACCCATTGCCCTTGATGAAGCTAATCGAACAGGACTGTTGACCCCCGGCCTCCGTATTTTGATGGTTGCTTTCGGAGGGGGCTTTACCTGGGGATCTGTGGCCATGCGCTGGTAATATGGGTATTGAGCGGAGAGAAAGGATTTCTAAATGGCACAAGTCAATTATTTTTTGACGGAAGAGCAACAGATGATCGTGGATCTTGCACGTCAGATAGCCGTGGAAAAGATCATTCCCGTGAGAGCAAAGCTCGATGAGAATGAGGAATTTCCTTGGGATATCATGAAGGATATAGCCCAGGCGGATCTTTTCGGGCTTTATATCCCTGAAGAATATGGTGGCTTTGCAAAAGGCTGTTTTGAAAACTGCTTGGCGCTGGAGCAACTTGCCTATGGTTGCATCGCTGTTACTACGACTTTTGCTGCCAGTGCGCTGGGAGGTTATCCTATTTTGCTTTTTGGTTCTGATGAACAAAAGGCCCGCTATCTCCCGGATATTGCCGTAGGCAAGCGCCTTGTAGCCTTCGGGCTTACCGAAGCCAATGCCGGAAGTGATGCTGCAGGGATACAGACTACAGCAGTGGAAGATGGAGATCACTGGGTTTTAAACGGCACCAAACAGTGGATAACCAGCGGCGGTGAAGCAGAAATATATACCATCGTGGCCATGACCAATAAAAACAAGGGTGCAAGGGGTGCAACATCCTTTATTGTTGAGAAGGGTGATCCTGGGTTCAGCTTCGGGAAAAAAGAACGAAAGATGGGGCTGAATGCCTCATCAACCAGGGAACTCATAATGAATGAGTGCCGCATTCCAAAGGACCGTATTCTTGGAAGGAAGGGCCAGGGTTTCATAATGGCCATGAGGACTCTGGATTTGGCCAGACCCGGCATAGGGGCCATAGCAGTCGGACTTGCCCAGGCGGCCCTGGATGAAGCGGTCAAATATGCAAGGCAGAGAATACAGTTCGGCCAGCCGATAATTTCCTTTCAGGCCTTACAACATATGCTGGCGGATATGGCCACAACGATAGAGGCGGCAAGGGCCCTTGTGTATTCAGTAGCTAAGACCCTTGATGAGGGAGCAAAGGACACTGCCAAAATATCTGCAATGGCAAAGCTTTTTGCCACTGATATGGCCATGCAGGTAACCACCGATGCGGTCCAAGTCCTGGGCGGCTATGGATACATGAAGTCCTATCCGGTTGAAAAAATGATGCGGGATGCAAAAATCCTCCAGATATATGAGGGCACAAACCAGATCCTGCGCAACGTTATCGGACAGGCGTTAAATAAGGAGTATGCCAAAAAATAAATGTTGAATGCTGAATTTTGAATTATGAATATAGTGGTTTGCATAAAACAGGTTCCGGATGCAAAGACCGTGCGTTTTGATACGGAAAAGGGCACTCTGGTACGGGAAGGGGTAGAGGCTGTTATAAATCCCTTTGACTTCCACGCCCTTGAGGCCGGTCTTCAGTTGAAGGATACTTACGGCGGAGAAGTCACTGTACTGAGTATGGGGCCGCCACAGGCGGAAAATGCCCTGAAAGAGGCCCTGTCCCTTGGAGCGGATAAAGGAATTCTTCTGTCAGACCGTGCCTTTGCCGGGGCGGATACCCTGGCCACCACCTATACACTGGCAAAGGCAATAGAGAAGCTGGGGTCTGTTGACCTTGTGCTTTGCGGCAAGCAGGCCATAGACGGTGACACGGCCCAGGTAGGCCCAGGGCTGGCTGTCCGGCTCGGCCTTCCCTATGTAACATGCGTAAACGCGCTCAGTGTCCTGGATGATGGAAAGACAATGCATCTCAGACGGATCAATGAAGATGGCTATGATATGCTTGAACTTGAGATGCCTGCCCTTCTGACAGTACTTGCCTCTCTCAACACACCAAGGCTTCCTTCCCTCAAAGGGAAAATGCGGGCCAGGAAAGCTGAGATTCCTGTATGGGACGCCCGGGAACTCGGAGCAAAGCCTGGTATGGTCGGGCTGGCAGGCTCAGCGACTCAGGTCGTATCTACATCAGTTCCCACTTTTGAGGCCCGGCGAGAGATGCTTGAGGGCTCGGCAGAGGAACAGGTGGAAACCCTGGTCTCCAGATTCAAAGAAGCGGGAATTCTGTAATGCTTAATGTTGATATAGAAAAGTGCACAGGATGTGGTGAATGTGAAGAGTCATGCACTTTTGAGGCCATTTTTGTAGAAGACGAGGTGGCCGTCGTTAATCAGGACGCCTGCACCCTATGCGGGATCTGTGTGGATGGCTGCCCTGAAGGTGCATTAGAGTTCCACGTGGAGGAAGGTCTGCTTACTACGACAGACTTAAGCTCTTGGAAAGGGATATGGGTGGTTGCAGAGTGCAGAAGCGGGGTCCTTGCCCCTGTGACATTTGAGCTCCTGGCGAAGTCCAGGGAGCTTGCCTGCGAACTTGACACAGAAGTTACCGCAGTGTTTATGGGACATGAAATTGAATCCAAAGCACAGGAATTGATATTTTATGGTGCGGACAGGGTGCTGGTTGTCGACCATCCCGAACTTGCAACATTCACCGACGAGGTTTACGGGAACATACTTGCGGATCTTGCCGGGAAAGAAAACCCCGAAATTATTCTGGCCGGTGCAACGGCCATGGGGCGTTCTTATATACCGAGGGTCGCCACGATCCTTGAGACAGGACTTACTGCTGACTGTACAGGACTTGATATCCGGAAAGAGGACAGGGCGTTGCTTCAGACCAGGCCGGCCTTTGGGGGAAATCTCCTTGCAACTATTGTATGCCCCGGGCACCGGCCCCAAATGGCCACAGTCAGACCACATGTTATGAGAGCTAATCCCCCTGATCCCGGACGGAAAGGTGAGGTGATCCGCATCCTTCCAGGGGAAGATTTGCTGAGTCATCGGGTCCAGGTCCTTGAGTCTGTGAAGGAGCAGGCAGAAGGTCCTAATCTTAGTGAAGCGGATGTAATCGTGACTGTAGGCAGGGGATTTGAACAGGAGAAGAACGTTGAGCCGGCCAGGGAATTGGCCGATTTGCTCGGAGGTACGCTTGGGGCTACAAGGGCAGCCGTAGATGCGGGGTGGCTATCCGGCCGCACCCAAATCGGCCAGACAGGTGTTACCGTGTCTCCCAAGCTCTATATGGCTTGCGGAGTATCAGGGGCCATACAGCATATAGTTGGAATGCAAGGGTCAGAGATCATAGTATCTATAAATAAAGACGCTGAGGCCCCCATTTTTGACGTGACTACTTATGGCCTGGTTGGGGACGTCAAGGAGATATTACCCCTTCTTATCCGGAGAATTCAAAAAGAGCGGGGATCATAATGTGTCGTGTGAACAGAAACTTAAAGGGAAAATAGCAGTAGTAACCGGGGGATCCAGAGGAATAGGCCGTGTCATATGCCTTAAATTTGCTCGTCTCGGGGCCCACATCTTTGTAAACGATGTCTGCGATCAGACAATTGCCCAGGGTATCTTAGATGAGATTGCAGCGGCCGGAGGGACCGGCAGTTTTCTGCCCTTTGATGTCGCAGATACTGAAGCAAGTTCCAAGGCCCTTAAATCGGTCATCAAAGACCTTGGGGTCCACATACTGGTCAATAATGCAGGCGTTACCCGGGACAGCTTACTTGCCCGAATGAAGGCAAAGGACTGGGACCTGGTGATGTCGGTGAACCTGAAGGGGGCATTTAATTGCACACAGGCAGTCATTATGGCTATGATCAAACAGAGATGGGGTCGAATTGTCAGTATAGGCTCAGTAGTCGGCTCTATGGGGAATCCGGGTCAGGCCAACTATGCTGCATCCAAGGCTGGTTTAGAGGGATTCACAAAGTCCGTGGCCAGGGAAACGGCTTCAAGAGGGGTTACTGCAAATGTTGTGGCCCCTGGTTTCATTGAAACAGGTATGACTGCAGTATTGCCGGAAAAAGTAAAGGAACAGTTGTTGAGCCGGATTCCAGCAGGCCGTATGGGAAGCCCTGAGGATGTGGCTGAGGCAGTAGGTTTTTTGGCCTCGGAGGAGGCATCATATATCACCGGACAAGTGCTCCATGTAAATGGGGGATTGCTCTGCGATTAAAATTTTACTGTTGGTTAGGTCTCTTTTGGGCCGACAGGATATAGGGAGGATAAAAATGCGTATAGACACCAAGATGGTTGATATCATTGCAAGCCAGCTTAGCGTTGCCAAGGAAAAGGTGGTGCCGAAGGCATCTTTTGTGGATGACCTTGGAGCGGATTCTCTGGACCTTGTGGAGCTGGTCATGGCCATGGAAGAGGAATTTGATATGGAAATAGCCGACGAAAACGCGGAAAAGATGCAAACGGTCCAGGAAGCTATTGACTTTGTCAAAGAACATGGGGAAAAGTAAATCATAATCAGCTACAATTTTGAATTAAAACCGGCATAATATATCGACATGATAAACCAAAACCAAAAACGGAGGGTAGCAGTAACAGGTCTCGGTCTTCTTTGTCCTGTGGGTATCGGAGTTGATGCCGCCTGGGCAAATTTGATAGCTGGAAAGTCCGGCATAGGTCCTGTTACCCGTTTTGATATAAAAGGCTATCCTTCCCGGATTGCCGGAGAGATAAAGGGCTTTGAACCGGTTGATTTCATGCCGGAGAAGCTGGTTAAACGGATAGATCCTTTTGTAAGACTTGGTGTGGCAGCGGCCCGAATGGCCGTTGAAGACGCTGAACTCAAGATCCCGAAGGACGAGGCCTCAAGAGCCGGTGTTATTACCGGATGCGGCCTTGGCGGGCTGGGATCAATTGAATACTTCAGGGATGTCCTGGTGAATAAGGGCCCTAGACGCGTGAGTCCGTTCTTTATTCCCATGGCCATACCTAACATGGCCTCCGGCCAAATCTCAATAATGTGCGGAGCAAAGGGTCCCAATACTGTAGTATGCACTGCCTGCGCAGCAGGTAGCCACGCCATAGGAGACGCCTTTAAGACAATTCAGAGAGGTGCGGCCGATGTGATGATATGCGGTGGCACTGAATCAGTAATAACACAACTGGCATTTGCGGGTTTTGGCAATATGAAGGCCCTCTCTACAAGGAATGAAAGGCCTGAACAGGCATCAAGGCCCTTTGATAAGGACCGCGACGGGTTTATAATCGGCGAGGGTGCAGGTATCCTCATCATCGAGGAGCTGAATCATGCCCTGGAAAGGGGCGCCGATGTCCGGGTAGAGATAGTTGGATACGGGCTTACCGGAGACGCCTATCATATCACAGCCCCGCCCGAGGATGGAGAAGGCGGTGCAAGGTGCATGTCCATGGCTCTTGAGGACGCCGGGCTCAACTATCAGGACATAGATTACATAAATGCCCATGGTACCAGTACTCCACTCAATGATTTATTTGAAACAAGGGCTATAAAGACGGTCTTCAAGGACAGAGCAAAAGAGATACCGGTGAGTTCCACCAAATCCATGACAGGACACCTGTTGGGAGGTACCGGGGGAGTTGAGGCTGTCTTTTGCGTAAAGACCATTGAAGACGGGATTATCCCACCAACCATCAACTATGAGACCCCTGACCCGGAATGCGACCTTGACTATGTGCCGAATAAGGCAAGGACCCGGCCCGTTGATGTGGTTATGTCCAATTCCTTTGGGTTTGGCGGGACTAATGCCGTACTGATCTTCCGCAAGTATCGGTAAGGACCCTTTACGGGTCCTACGACACATATCCAT
>JAYEFH010000367.1:10147-25591 GCA_034658555.1 Thermodesulfobacteriota bacterium
CACTCCTTGGCAGGGAATAAATAATTACATGAAGATAGCTATCGGTTCGGATCACGGTGGATTTGAACTAAAAGAAAAGATACGCAGTTTACTGATAGGACTTGGACATGATGTCCGGGATCTGGGCTGCTACTCTCCGGATTCCGTTGACTATCCGATACAGGGCCGTGAAGTTGCAAAATCCGTGGCATCCGGTCAGTGTGAAAGGGGTATTCTGATCTGTGGAACCGGCATAGGCATGTCCATGGTCGCCAATCGCATACCAGGTGTCAGGGCTGCCCTATGCCATGATCTTTTCACTGCCGGGATGAGCCGGGAGCACAACGATTCAAACATACTTTGCATGGGTGGAAGGGTAATAGATCCAGGGCTTGCTGAAGAGATGGTCAAGGTGTGGCTTATGACTCCTTTCAAAGGCGGACGTCACAGTCGCAGGATCAATATGATTGACTCATTGGAGTAAAAAAATGATTCATTTGAAAAGCACTGATCCCGAGGTCTTTCAGGCCTTCAGGGCCGAAATAGAGCGGCAGACAGAGCAGCTTGAGATGATAGCCTCGGAAAATTTTGTGAGCGAGGCGGTCATGCAGGCAGAGGGCAGTGTCTTCATGAACAAGTACGCCGAAGGCTACCCTGGGAAAAGATACTATGGCGGATGCAAGAACATGGACGTAGTGGAGAAGCTTGCCGTTGACCGCCTGAACCAACTTTTCGGATCAGAGTATGCAAACGTACAGCCCCACTCAGGTACTCAGGCAAACATGGCAGTATATTTTGCCTTTCTCAACCCTGGTGACTCCATCCTGTCAATGGATTTGGCACACGGAGGACATCTCTCCCATGGTTTACCGGCGAGTTTTTCAGGACGGCTTTTCAAGATAGCTCACTACGGCGTAAGCCGGGAGACCGAAGTCATAGATTATGACCAGGTTGCAGAAATTGCCGAAAAACACCGACCTAAGCTCATTATTGCCGGAGCAAGCGCCTATCCCCGCATCCTGGATTTTGCGTCCTTCAGAAGGATAGCCGACGAAGTTGGAGCCTATCTCATGGTAGACATGGCCCATATAGCCGGACTCGTGGCGTCAGGTATGCATCCGTCTCCTGTCCCGTTTGCAGACTTTATTACCTCCACGACCCACAAAACTTTAAGAGGTCCAAGGGGCGGAATCATATTAGCTATGGAAAAGTATTCCAGATCTTTGAACAGCCAGATATTCCCCGGCATTCAGGGAGGTCCTCTGATGCATGTAATCGCTGCAAAGGCCGTAGCCTTCAAAGAAGCCGTGAGAAACGATTTCAAACTATACCAGCAGCAGATTGTTTCAAACGCAAAGACCCTTGCAAAGATTTTGCAGGACCGAGAATTTCGCCTGGTCTCAGGGGGCACGGACAATCACCTGTTACTTGTGGATCTTTCAGACAAAGGCATTACAGGAGCAAAGGCAGAGGATGTGCTGGAGCGGGCCGGTATCACCGTAAACAAAAACACTATTCCCTTTGATACCCGTTCCCCGAGTGTTACCAGCGGTATCCGGATTGGGACACCTGCAGTAACTACGAGAGGGCTCAAAGAAAAAGATATGGAAGAAGTAGGTAATTATATCTCAGAACTCTTGAACCAACCTGAAGACGATAAATTGATCGGAGATATTAAAATAAAGATTCGTGCCCTGTGCGAGAGGTTTCCGCTATATTCAGAACGTCTGGCACGATTTTCTAAATGCTGAATGTTGATTTTATGGAAAAAGATATCAAAAATACCAGGCCGTCCTGGGACGCCTACTTCATGTCCATTGCCCACTTAGTTGCCCAGAGGTCCACATGCCTGCGCCGTAAAGTAGGGGCAATTCTTGTAAAAAATCGTCGTATCCTGGCAACAGGTTACAACGGAGCCCCAAGCGGCTTGACACACTGTCTTGAAATAGGTTGCCTGAGGGAAAAACTCAAGGTTCCTTCGGGTGAGAGGCACGAGCTCTGTAGAGGGCTCCACGCTGAACAAAATGTAATTATTCAAGCTGCACACCATGGGATTTCCGTAGCCGACTCGATTTTGTATTGCACTAATCTGCCCTGTGTTATATGCACGAAGATGCTGATAAATGCCGGCATCCGGACCATCTATTACGCTAAAGGCTATGCAGATCCCATGTCCCGTGATATGTTGGCAGAGGCTGGAATAGATCTTATAGAATTTTCGGAAAACAATTAAATAATATCAAAAGTTTACAAATTTTAGGCATCCCTCATTCACCGGTTTACACTTTTTTCAAAAAAATGTGCGGATTCGGCGCAGGTAATCTCGACAACAATCCTCCGTCGCAAACCATGTGTCGAATTCCTGAAATGTCTGTGGATAGTCAAATGCCTACAAGATGATACACATGCTTCTTGTCAGGTTGCGATAGAAGGATGCCAAACATTTGGCAACAACTTGTTGACGGCATTTACAGGATCAATACGTTGATCTGCATTTATCAGGACCCCGGAGCGGGTTGCGGTAGTGCCGGCCTACAACCACTTCTCCAGCATATCGGCCAACTCTTTGGGCGATAACGGCTTGGCGAGGTAGTCGTCCATACCCGCATTAATGCACTTTTCCCGGTCGCCCTTCATGGCGTTGGCAGTCAAAGCAATAATCGGCAAGTTTCGGATTTCGGATTTCGAGTTTCGAATTTCCCGAGTAGCTTTATATCCATCCATTTCAGGCATCTGGCAGTCCATTAAAACCAGATCGTAGGGCATATCCTCGACAGCCTTGACCGCCTCCAGGCCGTTGGCTACCGCATTGGCCCGTAATCCTATCCTCTCGAGCATTTTCAAGGCCACCTTCTGGTTAACGATGTTGTCTTCGGCGATCAGAATAAGCACGTTTGCCCGCCTGCTTTCGCTGATGCTGTGGCGAGTGATGAGTTCCTTTTTTTGTTCTCCGCCTCTTGCCTTCTTTCTTGAAACACCGAGCACCTGTGTAAGACAGTCGTACAGATCGGACTGGCGGACCGGCTTGGTGAGATAGGCAGAAAATCCAAGTTCTTTCACTTTCTTTGCGTCACCGCGTTGGCCAATAGATGTCATCATGATGAGGAGCGTGTCTTTCAGACTTTCATCGTTTGTTATGTTCCTGGCCAACATCTCACCATTCATCTCCGGCATCTGCCTGTCAATAATAGCGATCTTAAAGGTTTCGCCGACCTGCTGTGCTTCACGGAGAAGCCGTAGTGCCTCTAGGCCGCTTTTGGCCAAAGAGCATTGAACACCCCATGAAGAAAGCTGGGTTTTTGCTATTTTGCGGTTAGTTGGGTTATCATCCACAACCAGCATTTTCACTCCGCTTATATCGGCAATTTCTAAAGATTCAGGTTGTTTTTGGGATTTTTTCAACTTGACGGTGAACCAGAAGGTCGAGCCTTTACCTGCTTCGCTTTCAACGCCGATTTCACCGTCCATCGTCTCGGAGATCTGTTTGGATATAGCAAGCCCCAAGCCGGTACCGCCGAAATCTCGCGTAGTGGAGGCATCGACCTGGGAAAAGCTCTGAAACAGCTTATCCTGTTTATCTTCGGGTATCCCTATACCAGTGTCGCTGACACTGAAACGCAGCACAATTTCTGTATCCAATTCCTGCTCGATTATGCCGTGTACCGAGACCTCTCCCTCAGAGGTAAACTTGAAGGCGTTTCCCACCAGATTGGTCAGAATCTGACGCAACCTTCCCGGATCGCCGACAAAAAAAGCAGGTACTTTCGGATGGAGTGCGCAGATAAATTCCAAATCCTTTTCCTCGGCAATGAATGCCATTGTGGATGCAAAGTCATTCATCATGGCCCGTATATCGAAGTCGATCTCCTCCATATCTAATTTGCCTGCTTCAATTTTGGAGAAGTCGAGGATGTCGTTAATGAGCGCAAGCAGCGATTCCGCACTGCTTTGCACAGTTTTAGCGTAATTTTGCTGTTCATCGGACAAATCAGTATCCATAAGCAGGCCGGTCATACCGATCACCCCATTCATGGGTGTGCGGATTTCATGGCTCATGTTGGCCAGAAAATCGCTTTTGGCCATACTGGCAGTCTCGGCTCTTTCTGCCATTTCGTTGGCGCGCTTGTTCTCTTTATTGAGCTGGTTAGTGCGATCCCAAATACGCTGCTCAAGGTTTTCCTTATGTTCACGCAGTTCGGCCTCAACTTCTTCTCGCGCGACAATCTCAGACCGCAGTTGCGATGCGTTTCGCCTTTCGCGTTCAATCAGCTCTACAAACTTCAGGGCCAATTCGCCTGTTTCGTCACTGGACACGGAGGCCATGTCAGGGCCTTGGCCCTTCTCCACCGTGGCTAGAAGACGTTGCAGTGGAGACAGTATCATGGTTACCACGAAAAAAAGTAGTACTATTCCAAGAGCAATGCCAAGCAGCCCGATAATAGAGGAGAGCGTAATAATATGTTTAGTTATTTGAGCCAAATTTGCTTTGGACACCAGGACCATCAAAGACCCCAATACTTCCCCCTGATCATCACCTAGCCGGCCCCAAAGGGCGATCCAGTCAGCTTGGTTTATATTATAATTTTTCCGGAGGAATTCTTTTTGGGAGAGCAAAGACTGTTCTATGTTTATTCCTTTTATCTGATGACCAACAACATTTGGCAGCGACGCTGCAACAACGAAGGGAGACTCTTTATCAAAAGAAACAATACACAGGTGGTCGCCGGTAAATTCATTTATGGTTTCAACGAATTTTTGGTCAAGCAACGTCCTGCCCACAACAAAACCGAGTACTTTCCCTTTTTCCCGCACTACCGACATGGCAACTATCTGGAAAGAACCGTTTTCAAAGACCAGATTCAACCAAAACCCTTCTTTGTTTTTTGTTAATGCTTTTAAATCCTTGCTGACGGCAACGTTCTTACCAACCTCCACGTCTTGCTCAGTGCTCGATATAATTACAGCCTTGTTATCTTCTTCTGTGGCAAGAATAGTAATCGAATCAAAGGCTGAGGCAGCTTGGTTTTTTTCGCATTCACTTGTTATGACACTGTAATCGCCGTTAAATCCTGCCACCTTGATACCCTCCCGAACAGCAGAACTGTCGGCAATCTTGTTAAGGTCATCGGCGATAATGGTCTTTGTTTTTTCCAGATACTTCCGAACAAACCGGAGCGATTCTCGAGCGTCCTCCTCTTTCTGAGCACTAACGATCTGTATTACACCCACATTAGTCAAGAATGTGATAACCACGACAGTAATCATCAAAATACTAGCACTCAAAATCACTATTTTGGCCCGCATCGACCAGTTAGTCACCCAGTTCATAAGACACCTCTTAATTATAATCGGCACTTACAGTTTTTCTCATTAATCTTGCAATCAGTCTTTAAAACCCTCCTTCAACCAATCCATGGTAATTGTTCTTTCGGCCATGATCATCGTTTCGGCTAGTAGTATCATCGAACGATCTGGAGCATCAGATAATAGACTGAATTTAAAGAATTTCTCGTGAACCTACCAGAACACCGAGGCCGAAGTGGCCGAAACGATGATCATGGCCACAAAAAGCAATAGATGATTTATACCCATACCATCAAAAAGTAGAGTTCTGTAAAATTTATTTGACCAGTAGTTTCCAATAGTGGTACAGACTGATTATAGTTATAGGCGCAAAGGCTTGCCGAAGAGGCCAAGACGTGTGTCTTTGTGGCCGAGGCAGGCCGGATTGCCTGCCTGATCGCCCTTTCGGATATGCCAGAGGAATACTTCGGATGGCAGGCCGATAGGAATTAAATGTGCGGCAGGGAACGTTGAAGCTGATAATGTTCACGGGCTTTCGATCCATAATCTTTGCACGACAAATTCGGAGATATCTAACCACACAGCGATTGAACATGTTTCTGGTAAAAGAGATTACAAAAGAGCTTGATTATCAGGCCGTTCCGGATGAAGTAGCAAAGATGATGTAAGGACTGAATAATGATAAATAAAAAACTACCAGACAGACGGAGGTGATTTCATGGAAGAGTTGGAAATTGGTTGCGGCAAACCAACAGGTGCAGTGGTTGGCGAGCCTGCAAAAGATGAGGTTATTGAACAAGAGCAAGAAAAGGTAAAGGAGGTAGTCATGGCAGTAGCAAAGATAGGAAAAAAAGCCCCGGATTTTCAGGCCCCGGCATTTCATAAAGACAAATTTAAGCAAGTGAAGCTCTCAGATTATTTGGGGAAATGGGTCGTGCTTTGTTTTTATCCTGGAGATTTCACTTTTGTTTGACCGACTGAATTGGCGGCAGTTGCCACCAAATATAATGAATTGCAGGAGTTGGACGTGGAGATCCTGGCAGTCAGCGTGGATAGTCAGTTTGTCCACAAAGTCTGGCAAGAAAATGAGCTTTCCAAAATGGTCGATGGGGGTATCCCTTTTCCTATGGTATCTGATGGCGCCGGCAAGATAGGTTCGATCTACGGTGTTTATGACGAGGGCAGTGGCGTTGACGTGCGCGGTCGATTTATAATTGACCCGGACGGGGTCATTCAGGCCATTGAGATACTGATCCCGCCAGTGGGCCGCAATGTAAGCGAGTTGCTTCGACAGATACAGGCATTTCAACTGGTCAGAAAGACAAAGGGTGCAGAGGCCACCCCATCGGGCTGGCAGCCCGGAAGACCTACTCTCAAACCAAGCCCTGATCTGGTGGGTAAGGTCTGGGAGGTGTGGAAAACCGATCTGGCATTTTAGTTGTATAGTAACTTAGCAATTATTTTCATGTTTTTTGTGGCAGAATATTTTCATGTTAATTGAGTTTGAAATGCCTTAACTGAGCTAAAGCTTCAAACTTTAGTTCACTTAAGGCACTTTTCCGGTTTAACGGGATTCAAATACAAGGGGACTTTTACCCCATTAAGGCACTTTTCCGGTTTATCCGGGTTAGGGTTTTTGCAGTGTAATCATGAGCATGGTTTCTGAAATAAACAAAAGTGAAATCGGGATAACCGATGAAATCGTCAGCACCTGGCAGAGCATTGTGAATACAATAGCAGAGATCATTAACGTGCCTTCTGCCTTGATCATGAAAGTTGATGAGCCTTACATCGAGGTTTTTCGCTCAAGTGAATCGAACAAAAATCCATATAAAGCAGGAGACAGGGAGTATCTGGCCGGTCTTCACTGCGAGAGGGTAATAAAGACGAGGAATAAGCTCCTGGTTTCAAATGAGTTGAAGGATAAAGAGTGGGATAAGAACCCGGATATAGAATCGGGAATGATTTCCTACCTTGGTTTCCCGATCCTCTGGCCGGACGGTGAAGTATTCGGCACGATCTGTGTGCTTGATTCAAAGGAGAATAAATATGAAAAACAGTATGAGAGGCTCATAGCAAGTTTTAAAGAACTTGTTGAAGCTCAACTTTCCTTACTGTTTAAAAATTTAGTAAACAAAAAGAATCTGAAAGATATCCTTGATAACCTTTCTGAGGGCATCATCGCCCATGACAAGGATAGACACATCGTGTTTTTCAACCGGGCTGCTGAGAAAATAACCGGCTATTTCAGAGAAGATGTCCTTGGGAAAGACTGCCATAAGGCCTTTGGCGGACCTTTCTGCGGCAGCCGCTGTTCTTTTCAAGACGGCCCGCCTGATTCCCTGGATCATCTTTATTACCCCCTTAATATCCTCACCAGGAACGGCGCGTCCAGGCGGATTGAAATGACGGTGAACGGCAGGGAGGATGAGGCCGGACGCTTTGTTGGCATTATCGCCTCTTTTCGGGATGTAACAGATCTGATCGGGTTAAAAATTCAACTTGGGGATCTCAAGGGCTTTGCCGGGATCATCGGGCGTAATCCCAAAATGCTTCAGGTTTATAAACAGATACGAGACATGAGTACCAACGACTATCCGGTCCACATCACCGGTGAGACCGGCACGGGAAAGGAACTGGTGGCACATGCCATCCACGATGAGAGCCGCCGGGGCGGAGGCCCTTTTGTGCCTGTCAATTGTGCGGCGCTTCCGGAAGGAACTCTTGAGAGTGAACTTTTCGGGCACGTAAAAGGGGCCTTTACCGGAGCCGTGCGGAATAAAAAAGGCCGGTTTGAGCTGGCGGATAACGGCACCTTGTTTCTGGACGAGGTGGCTGATCTGCCAAAACCTATGCAGGCAAAACTTTTGCGGGTCCTTCAGGACGGGACATTCGAGCGCGTGGGTGACGAAAAGACCACCACAGTGGATGTGCGCCTGATCAGCGCTACAAATCGGGACCTGAAGCGCGAAGTGGAGAAAGGCAATTTTCGCGATGACCTCTATTATCGCATCAACGTGGTCCCAATTCACCTGCCGCCACTCAGGAAACGAAAAAACGACATTCCTTTTTTGCTGGAGCACTTCATCAATAAGGCCGGAGAAGACGGACAAGAGACCATGGGTTTTTCCAAAGAGGCCGTGGCACTGATGAAGGACTATCCCTGGCCAGGAAACGTCCGGGAGCTTCAAAGCGCTATTCGATTTGCGATTATCAACTCCAAGGGCCGGATTATTAAACCTGATGACCTTTCAATGGAATTGAAAAAATGGCAAAATGAACAATCCTCCAGGGGACCTTCCCGAAAACTGGATTGGGATAGTGTCCGTGCCGCCCTGGCCGAAAGTGGAGGGAACAAGGCCAAGGCGGCCAGACTCCTTGGTGTCGGGCGCGCCACCCTTTACCGGTTTCTTGCAGCTTTTTAGGATGTCTCGTGAGACGTTTATGTCTCATAATGTGATGTGAGACACTCTTTCACCTTTCGGATTACCAAATATGTCACAGTATCAGCATGTTGGATTTATTTCTTATCACCGGAACAAAGTGTCTCAATAAGGAAATGTTAAGATGAAAATTACCCTTATTTATGATAACGAAGTATGGAAAGAAGGTTTTAGGGCTGACTGGGGTTTCTCCTGTCTTATAGAGGTATATAGCAAGAAAATACTTTTTGATACTGGTGCAAATGGCACTATACTTCTTGATAATATGAAAAAACTTAACATAGAGCCCACCATGGTTGACGATATTTTCATTTCCCATGCTCACTGGGATCACATTGGAGGACTTTCGGATTTTCTTAAGATAAATCCGGTCAAAGTTTATATTCCATCATCGTGCCCGAAACCATATGGTGCAAAAGAAGTGATTAAGATAAAAGAACCTCTTAAAATCGATGAAAATATTTTTTCAACCGGTGAACTCATGGGTGTAGAGCAATCTCTTGTGGTCAAAACGGAAAATGGGCTTATTGTGATCGTGGGATGTTCGCATCCCGGAGTTAAGAATATTCTGAAAGCGGCCTCACAATTTGGGGAAATTTACGCACTTATCGGAGGCTTACATGGATTCAGCGATTTCGATTTACTCAAAGATTTGGAATTCATCTGTCCCACTCATTGTACCCAATTTAAGTCAGAAATAAAGTCGCTGTATCCTGAGAAGTATGTAAGAGGTGGCGTGGGTAAAGTGATAGAAATATGATGTCGCAACTTTTTCTTTCGCCATAACATATTCATGGTCCCGCCCGCAATTCCCCGCTGGTGATGAGGAAATCCTTGCATAATGCCCTCGGAGAAGGCCGGGTCCTTGTGACTCTGGACAAGGATTTTGGACCGGGCAGTTTGTCTCTTTTAAGGCCAGTGAGTATTCTTCTTCCGTTACCTCTCATTTTAGGCATACAAAGTAACTCTTAAAGCTTCGCCTCTTAGCTCAAAATCAGGCTCTTTGCCGTTATGCTCGACCATGCCGCGGATGATTTTGCGCGATACTCCCCTGCCGCTGCCCTCGACATATTCCATGTCGCGCAAATAATCGACAATCATTTGATTGCGGTGATATCGGGCGCCGCTTTTCATCCGTTCGATGGTGATTGTATTTGGAAGATTCCCGGGACTATCGATTTCCAACCGGTCCGGATAGAGCCAGATTCCGATATTCGTTCCGCCGATTGTATAGTCTCTGTGTGCAACCGCATTGACAACAGCTTCACGCAAAACATCAGGAGGATAATCATATTCAGTAACGCGTCTTGTACCCTCAATTTTTTCTTTTGATCTTACCCTTAAAACAAAATTTACCGCTTGGTCAATTATTCCTTCTTCAGTAACAATTCCCGAACTTTCACGTAAAGAAAGCAATGGCCCGTTAATCTCTTTACGATAACGGCCCGCCACATCAGCATCAGGCGCGTCGTATTCAACGGCGGTAACACCACTTTGGGGGATTAATCTTTTTATCCTATCTTTTTTGCCGAAAAGAATAAGCCCTGCCAGAGTGCAGTTAACATCGCCAAGTTCTTCAGAAAGTATCTGGTTGTCCATCAGAAGCCGAAGCCATTTTGACTTATCGTCATAGCCGATATTTCTAACTTGTCTGAAATACTCAATAAGCAGAGTTTCATTCAAATCATCCGATATTGACCTTGGAACAGGTGTCATCTCAAAATGAATTACTCCGGAACTTTGAAATAAACGCCTCAACTCTTCTCTATCGGCTTCACGACAACGGGTTACATCCCGAATATAATAACGTTCCTTAGCATCCTTCCCCTTACGCTTGCAATACGGCTTAGCGACACTCGTCGGCACCGTAATTACTGCAACCCGCAGTTTTTCTTCTACGGGCACCTCCTCATAATCAACAATAATATTCGGATGCACCCAACCCTGAATAGCGTCTGATATCCATGTGCCATATTCGGGAAACCTGTCTTTCAGCCCTGTTATGGTTCCGTCATCTTCAACTCCAAGCAAAATTGTTCCGCCCTTTGAGTTTGCAAAACATACAACATACTCCGCGATTGTTTCCGCTTTAATGTCAGTTGTATCCGCCTTAAATTCTACAAAGCTGGATTCGCCTTTATTGATAAGTTCTAAAAGTTCTATTTTGTCCACATCAATTATTTCCTTTTATTTGTCCCCTGGCTATATCCCAATATACATTAAGCGCGGCTATAAGCAGAATCGGCGCATTCCTCCGACTGTAAAACAACGAATAATTGACAAAAAGGGGATGATTTACCACACTAGTTCCGGTTGACCCATAAATATCTATGCCAGAAATCACAATGTAGGGTACCGTCCCTGGAATAGCCAATCAACAATCATCAATCCCCATGGCTGTTTTAAAGGGCACTTTTTCATCTTTTTTTGCAAAATAATTACGGAAATATTGTTTCATTGCAATACGTGCATAATGACTTGCTCTTGTGCCTATAAATTTTTCATGGGCTACAATGACTGATATGACAAGCTTTTCATGTCCATCTTTTTCCTCGGCATATCCCACAAACCAGTCATAGCGGGCATCATGCACTTTGTTGTCAATGGAGCCGCTTTTGCCGCCAATGTTGAGCTTGGAAAGGATTTGGTCTTTTCGGTAACCCCTGAAAGCCTTTCTGCAAGTGCCGGATTTTATTGTGGCCTCCATAAGATTATTAACAACCTTTGCTGACTTGGGTGTAATAGCCTGGTGAATGGTAATCAAATGGCTGCGGTAAATGACCTGCCCTGTTTCATCAGTTATCTGATTAACAATTGTAGGTTCCAGCAGCCTGCCATGGTTGAGAATTACCGATGTTATCAATGCCCCGTGGAGGGGAGATAATGTGGTTTCGTGGTTGAACCCGCAGGCAATTTCAGCCCACTGATAAGGTTCGTCAGATAATGAAACAGAACTTAAAGCAACAGGAATCTCAAAATCAATATTTTGGTTGAATCCAAAGACCTCAGCATAGTTTTCAAGAACGGTTTTCCCAAGATAAAGCGAACCGATTTTCCCAAACACAGGATTAACTGACTGAGCGAATGAATCCCTAAATGTTATCCGGTTGGTGTATCTGTTTGTCCTCTTTTTAAGCTGGGATTTATATAATGTGTGTTTCCCGCCATTGTATTTAAGTATGGAGCCTGAATTAAAATTACATTCTTCAATAGCTGCAGAAGCAGTAACTATTTTAAAGATACTGGCGGCAGGAAATCTGTTGTCGATACATGGATTGTTTTGTGGGTCTATTTTATCATAACTCACCATTGATAATATTCTGCCTGTAGTTGGATCCATGGCCACAATTCCGATGTATCGAGCAGTGGATTGATCCAAATTATTAAGCATGAATTGCTGCAGGGGAACATCAAGACTCGTGTCAACTCTGAAATTTTGTTCATTGAAGACAAAACCAAAACCCTTTTTATTAAGATTTACAAAGAATTCACTGTCAATCAGGGACTGAATATCCCTTTTGGTTATTGATTTCTTTTGACTGTGATGGATATCAGCTTTGTTATCTTGTGTGTTACTAGTAAGTGTCTGTGTATGATGACATGCAATTCCGCTAATACCACTGATTATTCCGCAAACCAAAACAAGCACAAAGAGAAATACAACAGAGTATTTAGGCATTTTTTTGATAAATTTATTTATTGAAGCGGTCCTTTTCAGTTTTCTCTGATAGTTTCTCCAGTGCGATCCCTTGAAGTTGATTTGGTATGTTTTTGGTCTTTTGTGTGTCATTTATATCTAAAGGCTCTTAAGGGATGCCATACTGATCCTTGAAAAGGGAAATTCCGGGCAAGTGATTATTATGACCGACTGATAAGCAATGAAAGGCACTTTAGCGTAGTCTATCAATATTCGGATAGATATCAAGGATTAAGGACTCTCCTCCTGTCCCAATCGAGCTTTCACAAAAGGAAGTTGGTATTCATAGATATGGGCCCCCTGGCTTGCAGCCCTGAGAACTCCCATCCCAAAGCCTATTTCCTCGGAGATATATTCCATTAACAATGCCAAGCCTCCTAAATTAGTTGGCAAACCAGCCCAAATATCCCAACTGCGCCAAAAGGTTGCAATGTCGAGCCGGCCATCGTGGATTTTCAGGTCTATCGCTCTAAGACAGGCAGGGTCTTTGAGGTCTAAGTCTTCCGGCCGTCCGACAATGATGGAAGACTGATTTGTATTGGGAGTATCTTTGAGAATCTGTATAGCCTTGGATAGTTGAATATTTATCCGTGATGCATAGGTATATACCTCATTCTTTCCAGGCAATTTTCCTCCCAGCAGGTAGTCAATAAAATATTCTTTCACATATTTCATGGTGTTCGGGGGAGGTGCGGAGCATCCCGGAGGAATAATGGGAATCATATCCTGAAGAGGATGCATGATCTCCAAACACAGCCAGGGGATCTGAAGCCGGTAATTTTCTTTCTCAAAGGACCCCCTTTCGATATCCTGACGGTAGGCCTCAGATTCTAAATTGTACAGGATCTGGTACCAGGCATCTGAAATGGTAGTTGTTTGCAGATGCATTATGCCTCCTTCCCTAACCCGTATTTCCCTTTTTCATCCCAGCCGGCATCTCTGAAAATCCATATAAAAATATTGCAGACAGGACATTTTGAGCGTAATCACTTTTTGCATTATACACAAACTGTGCGGTTAAGAAACTACTCAAAATCAATCGCGAAAACACGAAGGTACGAAACAAGACATAAAAAGATAAACGTCGAACATCGAACATCGAATGTTGAATGAGGGAAAAAGACTTATGACAATGTTCGATGTTGGACGTTTATCTTTTAGCGGTTCATTAGTCCATCCAAAGACTTCCCTTTCGTGTTTTCAGTTTTTCGTGCTTTCGTGATAATTCTTTTCTTTTTTGTGTGTTGTACTATCCGGCGTATAATTGCACAGATCGCAAAATTTTAACCAAAACCGGCTGACAGGGCACTGCCAAAACACAAAATCAATAAAGTACGTTCTGTTGTCATAATCAGCACCATGCCCGGCTTCGTCCAGCGCCACGATTCCGTGTAAAAAAAATCACTTGTCTTGAGTCTCAATTAGGTATATTGTTGCGACTCAATCGAAGGTGAAACTATAAATCTTAAGTGTCAGAGATTTAAAGACAAACTCTTCACAAATTTGGAAGAATTTACCGGAGCAAAAGGAAATGGTCGTGACAAGCAACGGTCGGCCCATGTATATAGATGCCAGGATTTTAGCAGAATATAAGGAGGTTCTTCACCGTCCAAAGTTTAAATTCAATTCAGAAACTACTACAGGGCCTTTGAACACCGGTCGCGTTCTTTACCGTCCAAAGTTTAAATTCAATAAGGACCATATTGGCATATTGCTTGGAAGTTGCCATCGCCGGAATGGTAAAATCTTTAGTCACAAAAAATAGAAAACAGGATAAAGACACTGAACCATGATAATGCAGCCGACGCAAAAAGCCGCGCGGCTGATTTGCGACGTTCGGCGTTTGAAAGGCAGGTTACCGGGTGAATACTTCGATGAAGGACCTTATGTTTGCTACAACATTAGCTGCCATACTTCGAGAGCGAGGGGTGGACGTAATCTATCCTTGTGTCCGGGATTTGCTCGAAAATGGTCTTACCCTGGCTCGATTTTCTGATGGTGAGTTAAAACCGCAACGCCAAGACATAACCCAGTACATGGCGGCGTGGTCAAAGCATGTGGGACTCGGAGAGGAGGACTGTCGAGGTTGGCTAATTGAATACTGCGTAGCCATGCTTTCTCCGATATCAAAAACATCGTCCTCTGGAATACGACATAGCACGAAATCCAACATCAAATACGTATACAGGTCCGATGCCCCGTTTTCTTGCGAGCACGAGGATAATTCTTTCAGGGCTCAGTGCAGTAAGAATTGTCCGGCATACGCCGCTATGATACCCAAAGCTTGCGGCGGAAGGAACGAAACGTCGAAAGAATCTGCTTTGGCACGACCGGCCGATGTCGTGGAAGCGCAAGTCATCTCTGGGAAAACAATCTACAGAGATCAATTCGAGATCGCCTTACGATTCATACACGACGAGACGAAGAAAAAGATCAAACGAAAGCGGATCGTCCAACTTCTAAATGAACAAGGACTGAAAACCAGAACGGGGCGAAAATGGACATACAGCATCTTACATTGTGAATTGACAAAGATAAAAGGAAATCAGGTTGCCGACACGCCGAACCAGAGCATGGACACGGACGCTGAATAGCCACACTGCTATCGTTTTGCGGCTATTTGATTCTGCCCACAACGGGGACTTCTTCGTTGCTCGTCGATCACATAACCCGTTATGCTCGCTCCTCGCGCCTTGAATACAACAAAAAATCCTGTTAATTTTTGTTCAACTTATTTATCTCCCGTTCCTAACATGTTGCCAATCCATATTTGTGCTTGGATTTGACAACATCATTCATGGTAGGTAAAAGGTCTGTTTTGACTTGGGATCATACCTTTCAATGCAGATTTCAGGATAGGACAATGTTTTGATGCTCTTCCGCTAATGCTTTGAGGGTGCAATACAAAAAAATAATTAATAAGATGATAGTAAAGGGCATTTTTTGAATGCCGAATGTCGAACAGGGAATTATGAATGTCGAAGGAACGTGACAAATTTGATCTTGAGGAACGGCTAATCG
>JAYEFH010000368.1:0-1691 GCA_034658555.1 Thermodesulfobacteriota bacterium
TAGATGTCAGAAGACGACACGGTAGTACCGTCGGACAACACGGTCCCGGGCCTTGCCAGAGCCGCTATTTGCCCCTTTTCTACATTAGGGGCCCCGCAGACCACGTCAAACTTCTGTTCGCCTGCGGTTACAGTGCAGACCTGCAAATGCGAAGCATGAGGGTGGGGAACGATCTCTTCAATCGAACATACTACGACCGGGGCAAGACCCTTGTATGCAGGCTCTATCTCCTCTACTTCAAGACCGGCCATGGTGAGGTCTTCTGCCAAAGTCTCTACAGGCGCTGTAAAATGTACAAACTCTTTGAGCCAGGAGGTCAGGATTAGCATAAGATCACTTTATTAATCAAAACTGGTGAAGAAAACGCAGGTCGTTATCATAAAAGAGGCGGATGTCGTCAATACCGAACCTGAGCATTGCGATTCGTTCCACCCCAAGGCCGAATGCAAAACCGCTGAACTCTTCAGTGTCGTAGCCCACATGCCTGAACACCTCGGGATGTACCATTCCGGCTCCCAGTACCTCCAGCCAGCCTGTATGGGAACATATCCTGCAACCCTTGCCTCCGCATATGACGCACTGAATGTCTATTTCCGCGCTGGGTTCTGTAAACGGAAAGAAGCTCGGTCTGAAGCGCACCAAGGTATCCGGATCAAATATCTGTTGGATAAAGGCGATCAATACCCCCTTGAGACCTGCAAAGGAGACATCCCTGTCCACCATAAGCCCTTCCACCTGATGGAACATCGGGGTATGAGTTATATCTGAGTCGCACCTGTACACCTTACCTGGTGCAATGACGCGCATCGGCGGCCTGTGCCTCTCCATGGCGCGTATCTGTATCGGGGAGGTGTGGGTTCGAAGCAGGACCTTGTCATCAATATAAAATGTGTCCTGCATGTCCCTGGCAGGATGGTCAGGAGGAATGTTCAGGGCCTCAAAGTTGTAAAAGTCAAGTTCTACTTCAGGACCATGGGCCACAGTAAAACCCATCCTCTCAAATACGGAACATATCTCATCCATCATCTGGGTGATGGGATGCAATCTGCCGAGCTGTTTTTGCCTTCCGGGAAGTGTGGGATCCAGTCCTGGAATAAAGGTTCGGACATGAACATCCTTTAATGCCTCCTTCCGGGCATTGATGGATGCCTCTATCTCCTTCTTGAGCTTGTTGGCCAGTTGCCCGATCTTTGGACGTTCCTCAACAGAAAGCTTCCCTATGGCCTTTAAGACCATAGTAAGCTCCCCTTTACGGCCAAGGACCCTGACTCTTATATTTTCAAGATCTTCCTCGCTGGACGCTGATGCTATGGACTCAAGGGCCTGAGTCCTGATTTCCCCTAAGCGTTCCTGCATACGTCCGGTTTTTTAGCAGACGCTCTTTGCAGTTGCTATAAGGGAGGAAAAGGCATTGGAGTCTGTCACTGCAATATCGGCAAGCATCTTTCGGTCTACAGCAACCCCTGCCTTGGTTATACCTTCAATGAAACGGCTATAGGACATGCCGTTCAGCCTGCAGGCCGCGTTGATGCGGATTATCCACAAGCGGCGAAACATGCGTTTTTTGGTCCTGCGGTCTCTGTAGGCATAGCAGAGTCCCCTTTCTACAGTCTCCTTGGCCTGTTTGAAACAGAGGCGTCTGGCACCCCTGTAGCCTTTGGCCATCTTGAGTATCTTCTTGCGACGACGAT
>JAYEFH010000369.1:0-1691 GCA_034658555.1 Thermodesulfobacteriota bacterium
TAACCAAGGTTTTTGCGGTGTAAACAAATATAGGAGGATGTAAAATGCGTTTTCACAAGAGGTTGTCCGCTGTTTTTTTCATTTCTGCTTTGATCCTTTATCCGCCGTTTTTTCTGCTGACTTCGTGTGCCCAGATGAGTCCGGCACCAGGGGAATCCTTTCCGGGATTCTCTGAAACTGCTACAAGTTCTGAGGCCGCCAATGTTATGTATGAATTTCCGGATATTCCTATACCCATAGAACTTGAAAGAGCGGATGACAAGACAATAATGATTAAGACATCGGGCTTTCAGGGTGGGATATTGGTATATAAGGGCAGGGTAACAGTGGTGTCACTGGTGGAATTTTTCACAAAATCCATGCCTAAGCATGGTTGGGTATTGAATGGTACATTGAACGCAAAGCGGAGTTTCCTTGCGTTCTCCAAAGGAGGCACATCCCATTGTTTTATACAGATACGTGAAGGACAAATGGGCTTTAAGACCGAGGTCCAGATCTGGGTGAGCGAACCCCTTGTCCAATGATAATGTGAAATCTACCTCCGGCTCAGAGATTTTATCTGAGGAGGCCCCACCCTATACGCCATTAGAGGGAAAGACCATCCTTCTTGGAATAACCGGTGGGATTGCCGCATATAAGGCGGCTGATTATTCCAGAAAGATTCGTGCATTGGGTGCACGGGTAATACCCGTGATGACCAGACATGCAACCGAGTTTGTGTCGCCCATTACTTTTGCAGCTCTTACAGGCGAAAAAGTATACACGGACCTGTTTTGCGTAGAGAGTGCCGAGACCATTCCTCACATAGAACTTGCCGGATCCGCTGATCTTTTGATGGTGCTGCCTGCTACTGCAAATATAATAGGCAAAGCCGCAAGCGGTCTGGCGGATAATTTCCTGTCCACATTACTCCTGGCATTTTCCGGTCCGGTACTTTTTTCCCCTTCAATGAATCCGGCCATGTATGCGCATTCAGCGACTCAGGCAAACCTAGAGCGTCTTAAAACATTGGGCTACAGAGTAATAGAGCCGAAGATAGGGGAAACGGCCTGTGGCGACCGGGGCCGTGGAAGACTGCCGGAGTGGTCTGTGGTGAGGGAGGCCATACTAAAGGCAACAACTCCACAGCCTTTGAGAGGAATGAATGTACTGGTATCTGCCGGGCCGACCAGGGAATATCTGGATCCTGTCCGGTATATCTCTAACCGTTCCTCAGGAGTCATGGGTTATGCTATGGCCATGGTTGCCTCTAGGCGCGGCGCGCAAGTGATCCTTGTAAGTGGTCCTGTTTCCATTCCACATCCCCCTGGGATAGAGCTCTGTCCCGTGGAGACTGCCGGCGAGATGGAGTACATAATCAACAAGTTTTCGCAAGATGCTCATGTAATAATCATGACTGCCGCAGTAGCGGACTACACACCTGCTGTCAGTGTCGATCAGAAAATCAAGAAAGATACACCTGAACTGCGTTTAGATCTTGTACGGACAAATGACATCCTGTCGCAGCTGGTAAAGAGTCGTAAGGGCAGGCAGGTAATCGTCGGCTTTTGCGCAGAAACCCGGGATCTTAAAGCGCAGGCCATAAAAAAAATAAAGCTTAAGGGGGCGGATTTACTGATTGCCAATGATGTATCCCAGCCTGATGCCGGCTTTGATGTGCCAAATAACAGAGTCCTAATTGTCTCTGCAGA
>JAYEFH010000370.1:0-1673 GCA_034658555.1 Thermodesulfobacteriota bacterium
CATCAAGGGATAGTTCTCCTGCAAGACAGTATTTACTGAGTATGTCCTGTGGAATTATCTCTGTGGCGCACAGAATGGCGCAGGCTATGGGGAGGTCCAGAGCCGACCCCTCCTTTTTCATGTCTGCTGGTGCAAGATTGACGGTAATCCTCTGGGTAGGAAACGGATAACCGCAATTCTTAATAGCGCTTTTGACTCTTTCCCTGCTTTCTTTAACCGCTCCTTCGGGGAGTCCAACCATATTGAAAGAAGGAAGCCCTGATGAAACATCTATTTCAATTTCTATGGGAAAGGCATTTATCCCAACAACAACCCCACTTTTCGCTATAGCAAGCATGAGTGACCGAGTCCTTTCTGATCTGTTTTCTTGTTCGTCGTGAGTTTCTATACAAACATGATATAATAACTAATCGGTTAAAAAGGGCTTTATCTCAAAACTTATAGGATTTAAAGGCTTTTACGAATATACATCGACGTACCCTTCCCTTAAGAATGGTAACCTGAACCTCTCTGAATGCCCACTAAAAAAGGCCCCTCTGACTTACAGAGAGGCCTTTATATCTATATCCCGCAAGATCAAAGAAAACTGATCCTTGCAATAACATTTTTATCTGTTTTATCTTACATCATACCACCTGTGGGCATACCGCCCCCTGGAGGCATACCACCCATCATTCCCGGCTCATCCTTGGGAACCTCGGCGATCATGGCCTCTGTGGTGATGAGCAGACCAGAGACGCTGGCAGCATTTTGAAGTGCTATTCGTGAGACCTTTGTCGGGTCGATGATTCCAGCCTGCATAAGATCTTCATATTCACCCGTTTCAGCGTTAAAACCAACATCTCCATCCTTGGACTTTACATGTTCAACAATAACGGACCCCTCATGTCCGGCATTGTTGGCAATCTGCCGCAGAGGTTCTTCAAGGGCCCTTTTGATGATATCAACTCCATGCTTTTCTTCCTGGTTATCTGTCTTGAGATCGTTAATTGCATCCAGGCAACGGAGATAGGCAGTACCACCGCCGGGGATTATTCCCTCTTCTACTGCAGCCCTTGTGGCGTTCAGGGCATCTTCCACCCTGGCCTTTTTTTCTTTCATCTCGGTTTCAGTGGCCGCGCCGACGTTAATGACCGCAACTCCTCCAATGAGCTTGGCAAGGCGCTCTTGCAGCTTTTCCCTGTCGTAGTCAGAGGATGTCTCATCGATTTGTGTACGGATCAGCCTTACACGGCCCTCGATCTTTTCCTTGGAACCGGCACCATCAATAATAGTGGTATTATCCTTGTCGATTATAATTCTTTTTGCCGTACCGAGATCATTGATAGATACATTTTCGAGCTTGATACCCAGGTCTTCTGCAACCATCTCACCACCGGTCAAAATGGCGATATCCTCCATCATTGCCTTGCGTCTGTCTCCGAAACCAGGGGCCTTTACTGCGCAAGCCTGGAGGGTCCCTCTGAGCTTGTTTACCACTAAAGTGGCCAGGGCTTCGCCCTCAACATCCTCGGATATGATCATAAGGGGTTTACCCATCTTTGCAATTTGCTCAAGGATCGGCAGAAGGTCTTTCATGTTGCTGATCTTTTTCTCGTGGATCAGGATGCAAGGATCTTCAAGTACGCATTCCATCTTTTCCGGGTCTGTTGAGAAATAGGGAGAGGAGTAAC
>JAYEFH010000371.1:0-7611 GCA_034658555.1 Thermodesulfobacteriota bacterium
GAGCGTATACGTCAGATAGAGGCGAAGGCACTGAGGAAATTGAGACATCCCAGCAGAAGCCGGGGGTTGAGGAGTTTTGTAAAAAATTAATTTGTAAGCGTTCACAGGGCACCGCATCTGCTTTGTTATCGGGCACTTGAAGTACAGGAAGTACGTCTGCGTACCCGTACGTCTTGCATCTGCAGCACCCTGTAAACGCTTACAGTTTGGTGGGTTTTGGTTACTCCTTGATATAATTGTAAATATTTAGATAATGATCTGCGGGATGGTTCCAGGAATAGTCATATCGCATCCCATTAATCATCAGTTCCCGAAAATATTCGGGATAGATATACCAGAGACCTATGGCCCGTTTTAGAGCGGATTCCAGCCCTTCATTATCAAAATCATTAAACACATAGCCATTACGTTTATGATATGGTTTTTGGGCGTAATCCGCGTCAAAGACCGTGTTTGCCAATCCGCCGGTATTTCGAACAATAGGAACTGTTCCATATTTCATGGCGATCATCTGTGTCAGGCCGCACGGTTCAAATGCGCTTGGTATGAGAATCATATCGGCGCCTGTATAAATCAGATGTGCCAATTCCTCATTATATGAGATTTCAAGGTGGCAGTCCGGGTTATCATTCAAATAGTGCTTCAGTCCCAAAAAATCATTATTGGTAGCAGGTTCAGGACTCGACCCTAACAGGACAAACTGGCAGCCGTTTGCCAAAGAATAAAAAATACCATGCCGTATTAAATCAACGCCCTTTTGATGATCTAATCGACCTATTACAGAGACAATCGGTTTAAAACTGTGTCTGAGCCATAGTCTATTACGGAGGGCCTCTTTATTTTTGTACTTATCATCAATGGTATCAATTGAATATCGGCACGGCACATATGGATCGATTTCAGGATTCCATACATTGTAATCAATACCATTCAAAATTCCTCCAAATTGAATATTGTGCATATGGAGGGTATGCTGGAACCCAAAGCCAAGATCCGAATTTTTTATCTCCTCGGCATATCGGGGAGAAACAGTTGTCACAAAGTTAGAATAGACAATTCCTCCCTTCATGAAGTTGACAGCACTGTGATTAAAGTTATCCTGAAGCCGGTCCTGAGTCATATAATCGGCAGGATTCAGGCCGACCTGCCGAAGCGTATGTTCCCCTGTGACACCCTGATGTTTAAGATTATGCAAGGTATAGCAAACCCTGGGATGGGTCATTCCCAGGTATTTATACATATCAAACAGAAGTACCGGCACAAGTCCGGTCTGCCAATCATGGCAATGGATAATTTCAGGGTGTTTATCTGTCTTCAGCATAAACTCCAATGCTGCTCTGCAAAAAAAGGCAAAACGTTCAGTGTCATCATGGTGTCCGTAAAATACGCCCCGATTGAAGAAATTCTTGAAAGAGTGGGGTTCAATAAAGAAGCATTTTAACCCATCAACAAAACCAAAGTATACATCGCAATGAAAAAGTTGATCATGGTAAGGGACCCAGAGATCACTGTAAGTTTTATGAAGACCGGAAATTAGATCGTACCGCATGCAATCGTATTTAGGGAGGATAATCTCTACATCATTCCCCCGTATTGCGAGTTCATGCGAAAGACCCTGAACAACGTCGCCCAAACCCCCGACTTTCGCAACCGGAGCGCACTCTGGAGTAATCATCACGACATACATGCCATTAGTACCTTAGTTTTAATTATTATAAGAGCGGTAGTCAATCTGTGGAAAGATATTGTCTTGGCTTTCAATCATTGAAAGCCGGCCTTCATCTATTCTCCGGGCTTCAATTTCTTTCGTAAGCCTGCCCAGTCGCAAGAGGTGCGTCTTTGTCCGTTGAGCTCCATAGTCTGCACCCGAGTTGATCATAAAGGCCCAGTCGCTTGCCTGCGCCAGCAACAGTTCCCTTGCCGCTTGATTGAGCGCCCTCAGTGTCAGGCCCTCGGCCCGGGGATGATCCGTCGCCAGCCTCTCCATAAACTGTGCTCCCTGATGCAGTTGGCGGTAGATCCAGTCGTTTGTCCCATTAAGCCATGTTTCGTGAAAGCCCTTGTATCCCCAACTGGAAATGGAAGGTGTTGAAGCCTGATTGACCGGGTATTCCTCCAGATATTCGGAAAGGGTAATAAGCCGGAACGTTTTTTGTTCTGAGTCGATTTTACGAATCAGGTAATTAAGCCAGGCAGGGCCTTCAAACCACCAATGGCCGAAGAGCTCAGCATCGTAAGGAGCCACAATTATGGGCTTGCGATTCATTACAGAAGCCAGACATTCAATCTGTTTTTCCCTGTTAAACATGAAATTTTCTGCGTGGAGCTCGGCTTTTCTATCCGCCCTTTTGGGAATATAGACCTCTTTATGATTGTTCTTGCCTGTGATGCGAAAGTACTTAAAGCCGGTGTCCACTCGAATGCCGTCTCGATGAATATAGGGCTTGATATAATCAAGGTCCAGATCATAGGCGATATCACGATAGAATTCCCGGTAATCATAATCCCCCGGATAGCCTTCTATTGAACTCCAGACCTGCTTGGACGATTCCGGATCACGCCCGAAGGCAGCTACCCCTGATGGGCAATAGATCGGTGCGTATACACCATATTTTGGTCTTGATTCAGCGCGGGTGATACCGTGAGTCTCTAAAATAGTGTAGCGAATGCCTTCCCGGCTGAGAAACTCGTCAACTCCGGGATAATAGCCGCATTCGGGTAACCAGAAGCCCTTTGGATTTTGATCGAATATCTGTTGATAATTTTTGATTCCGACCCGGATTTGTGACCGAACAGCCGATGTGTTGACAGAAAGCAGAGGAAGGTATCCGTGAGTGGCAGCGCCGGCGATGATCTCTAGCTTCCCAAGCTCCTGCAGGCGTTTAAAAGCCTTAACCAGGTTAAGATTATAGCGGTTGAGGAATGCCCTGCGCACTTGCCGAAGGTGTTTGTGATACAGTAGAGCCAGTATATTAAACTCGTGGTGATATCTTGTTCGTTTGATTTCTTTCTTGCCAAGTTCTATCAGTCGTTCAAGTCTGCTCAGATAACGGGACTGCAGGAACGGATCAGCAAGCATCGAGGCAAGAGTAGGTGTGATTGACAAGGTCAATCGAAAATCAATCCCGTCTTTTACAAGACCATCCAGCACGAAAAGGAGAGGAATGTATGTATCGGTGATGGCTTCGAAGACCCAGTTTTCTTCCAGGGAATCCACATGTTCAGGATGCCTTACAAAAGGAAGGTGTGCATGAAGGACTATGGCTAAATAACCTTTTTCCATTTTCAAACGCAGTCTGCAGAATCGTTCTTTCTCTGTGTCGAAGGGATATATTCTGAGGATATTCCAAGGGCGAGTCCTTTCTCGCTCATTTCCGTAAGATCAAAATCCGTCCTTTCCCCAAATTGGGCTTGAATGCTCTTTGGTAAATCAACTGTTCGGACGCTTTTATCTTCATCCGGCCGTTTTTTTTCTTTAAGGGGTTCTACTTTCCGGATTTCCGCCTCTACTTCTGCTTCTCCGGCTTCGATCAGGTCATCAGGAATAGGTTCTTCAGGAAATTTGATTTTAGACAGGCCGTTTTCCGCATCTTCTGCAACGAGCATATAGTATTCGTCGGCTTTGGGAGCAGGCCAGGCACAAGGTGTCTTGGCAACACTTGACCGAGCTAATGAAAGGCAAAAATCATCTCCGGTCTTAAATCCCAAATCAACAAAGTATGATTTATCCGGGCTCCAGAGATTTACGTACCAGTCTTTGGCTTGAAGATCTATATCCACGTCGAAAAAACCATGGGCATTCGTGCCGTCATAAATGATGTTAGTAACATCATAAAATCTCAGGACGGCCTGTGATTGTCCATAGTCATCACCCAGCCGCTGCTTCGCCTTCTCAATGTCATTACTGGTAACATCCCAGTAGGCATGGACCAGGTAGGGCTCCACAGGAAGCAAAACGACCTGGCTTTCGCAGTATTTATCGTCCAAATCACAAAAATCCATATTATCTCGTGTGTGTTCGTAGTTTACACTTTGTTGATCTTGTATTTTGGCAGTGTAACTTGATAGTATAGGAATTCCCATTTTTTGACAGGATCAACAGGATTGTCAGGATAAAAAATATTAAGAAATCCTGTTAATCCCGTTGATCCTGTCAGAGAAGTCGGCCCGAAGGGCGCTAAGTTCATAGTATATGAATTCCCATTTTATTGGCTATCAAATCAACACGTTATAAAAAGTCGGCCCGAAGGGCGCTAAGTTCAAACTCGAAATTTGAATTTGGGAAAAACACAAAGATGTAGATGAGTTACATAAATTCGAATTTCCAGTTTCGACGTCGGCATTCAATAGTTTTTTACATAACTCCTTTATAAATTGCATAATGACCAAAAAAAATCAATGGAGGTTGCAAAAAAAAGCTTAAAAAATCATTTTCCGAGTTGTATAAAATAAAAAAGTAATGATATGCAGCTATTGGATAATTCAAGCATAAGGGTGTTGGGATCACTTTGAACAATAAGAGGCCCGGCGTCAATCATGAATCAATATCCTCAATACGAATGACATAATCTTTTTCAAGTGTTTTGAGCGTACTTGCTACCAGTGCCTTGTGTTGACTCAGATAGGTAATCGTATTTGCCGATGGATCTACTTCGACCGGGACCCTCTGCCCAATCAATGCCTTCCGGCATTTTTCAAATAGGGATTTAGTGGGAAAACATAAAGTAATACTGGTTTTGCGTTTCAGGACAAACCTTTCTTTCTTTTTTCGTTTGGGTCTTGCCTTAGTTGTCTTTGCAAATATAGTCTTTACCTTATCAGGCAAGGGTTTTAGAGATTTATCACGGTGTTTGACAAGCAGAGGAATAAGCTCTTGCTCCTCGAGTTTGGAAAAGAGTTCCTCCGGGGATCGCACAATTCGAAGGGAAGGGGCGATGTTTTCAACAATAAAGTCCTTTGCAAACAGCAGGTTCTTGTCCCCTTCCAGCAAGGCGAACCCATCATACAGGGTGAATACCTGTGAATGTCCGGCCCATTCCTCAAGTTCAGCCAACACGTTTTGAGGCAGGTTTTTGCCTGAGATGTCCTTAAGAAGATCAGTTACGTTCAGTGATTCATTCCGGGCCAATTGTGCCGCCACCTTCTTTTTCTTTAACTTCAAAATAGAGACTGTGTCGGAAGAGACAATGTCGGCCAGGGGAGCAAGTTTGGCCATTATGCCGGCTGGATAAAAAACTGATTCCACGTGGATTTCAAAATTGGGCTGGACAGTTACCTTGGGGGGGATGATGTCTTTGTGCATGAAACGCAAAAAGTCTTGGCTCAACTTGAAACCTTTGAGTTTGTTCATTGATGGATAGATCTTTTCGTCTTCATGCCGGTCATATGCCACGCTGAGATAACCCATGGTTAGAGGGATACCTTCGAGAAAACGTTCCACATAGCGGCCTTCCACTTTTTCAAAGGCATTTGGGTCATTAATTGATATTTTTTTCTCATCACCGGAATACCTCTTGCCTTCGCGGAAATTGTCGTATCGCCCGTCAAGCTTGTTTGACGGATGCTTATAGAGCGGCTTTTCAGGGATAAGAAACCAGGGATGCTCGGATTTCAGGTATTGAACCAGCGATGCGAAGCTATACCAGACGTTGCTTTCACATCTTTTCAGGATATTTAACAAGAGCCTTCTGCTCTTGGCAAAATTGAGAAGGGGGAGTACGCCGGTTGCGCATCCCCACGTGTCGAATGTATTGAGGCATCCCCTGACCCCGGTTTGAAGCAATTCGTTTTCGCTGTAACTGTAGTGTTCAATCAGGGTATTCAGGATAAATTGTTCCTGGTCTTGAAGCGACCGGGCCATGAAACGGTTATATTTCTTTCCCTGATATTTGATGTAGTTATTGGAATAGGATGGTTCACTGCTGGAATAGCCGAGATACGTTCCCTTTGTATCGTAATCAACAAAGCCGAGTTTCAGGACCAGCCAATCGATATGATCGAGCCAAGTTCCCCATGCATTCTCTTCTACCTGTTCCACCGCATCGGGATCTGTTATCAGTTTGGCCAGTCTTCTTGCATCCACTTTTGTCAGGTTGTTGCCTCTGGTTGAGCGCTTGACAACTCGATTTGAAACATAGTCCACAAAGACATGCAGGTCTTTCCGGAGATCACACGGATTGGTAAACACGTCCAGCTCGTTTACATCTATGCGTGCCAAATTCATGGTATAGATCTCACCACGAACCCTGATTTTGTTACCAGTTTTTCTATTTCTCCAAGGAGCCCTCTGGGAAAAACGATAAAATCGTTAGGCAAAAAAACAAGCTTCGCAGGGTCGGAAAACGATTTTTCAATCGCTACTTTCAGGCTCAGGTCTTTCACTTTGGCCACAAGAAGGTCTTGATGAATTATCAATTTCCCCCAGCGCGCTTTTACCTTTTTAATCGCGTCCCCAAAGCACGGCACATTGTCCCTAAGCCAGATCATCAAAGGTTCTTGACAAATGCTGTTAAAGACTCGCCCGAGCCTCACCATGTCGGGAGCTGCAGTCAGTTGGGAACCAATGATCTCGAAATCGGAAATCCCGGCCAGAGCTTCTAAATCTTTGAAGGGAACGTTTGCCAGGTCTACTATAAGATCCTGCCCTTTGCCGGGTTGCAAATAGCGAGTGAAGGGCAGGTCTCTGCCGGTCTCCGGATAATCCACTACCATGCGATAGCAGGTCTGATTATTGGCTGTATTTCTTGACAGACATCCCCATCTCCAGCCTGCATGGCAGATCTCATGTGGGTCATGTTGCACATCATCGAGATGGAGGCCATGGCAAAAGATCTCCAGGACCGGTTCCATTTGCCCGGCCGTGATCCACTCATCTGACCTGAGCAGCGAAAGCGTATAGCTCACGGCGTCAGTGAGACAAAATTGTTCGGCCCGGAACTTATTGCTCTTCCGCTTTGCTAGTGCATCGGCCCAGCCAGCCTTTTGCCACTTGTGCAGGTACTCGGCCTTGAATGCCTTTTTGCCCATGAGAAGCTCTCCGCCTGTTATATGCAACCTGAATTCTTGTTTATCTATTACTGGGAGGTTGCTACCACCGCGGGTTATTTCCAGCAATTTTTTCCTCAGGACCAATTCGCTCAAATGACCGGGACCTGAGATGTCTCTGATCGGCTCAATTGGAAGAGGGAGAAATTTCTGAAATTCGGCAGGGAAAAAAAAGATCAATCTCTCCATTTTTTTGTTTTTTCCCCAAGCCCCGGTATCTTCAGCAAAAAGCAATACACCACGGCGAACGAGAGACTGCTTTACCTGTTTTAAGACATTTTTATACTTTTGGGTAAACGTAGTACTCCACAAAAATTTTCTATTAGGGGGACCATAAATGCGATCAAAAAAGGCAACATCAACCGCCCGGGATTTTTGCTTAAGCGCATGCAGGACAATGTTTTCCTTTTGGGTCAGTGCGTCCATGGCTTTGGCAACACCCTGGTCTGAAAGGATAAAGTTTTCCAAAAACTTGCGATTCTTTGCCTCTTTGGTTGAGAAACCACGGGCCTTGCATATCGCATTGATATCAGCAGTACTCAGTTCCTTACTGCACATCCGTGCTAC
>JAYEFH010000372.1:0-1646 GCA_034658555.1 Thermodesulfobacteriota bacterium
ATAATGCCGGAGGTCTACGATGTCGTGAATAAATATGAAGCCAAAACCGGCGTAATCTACAAGGATATCAAGAGATAAGTGACATCTGAAACTTCCTGCCCGGTATGCGGTCTGGAGCATATCCATCTTGACAAGGCCAAATGCCCCCAGTGCGATGCAGATCTGACCTGTTTCAAGATTCTGGATTCCTTTCCTGACGAGCCGGTCAGAGATGTGAAGGGTCCAAGGGCCTGGAACATCGCATTTTATGCTATTGCCATGGTTATCTGTCTGGTAACCGCCATAACCGTTTTTCAGTATTATCAATTCAAAAGGATTGAATCACTATTGATGGATCAGCAGAAACACCTTTCGGGTTGCGTGATCGGCATAAATGCAAGTGTGGAAGCTGCGGGTCTGAAGTCTGATCAACCCGGTGCTCAACTTTCAGCCTTGAGCACCCAGTCTACATGCAACGCAACTGAAGGGAGACCACTGGGAGTCTCTGAGAGGAAGCAAGAGGCAGGAATTTTGCCCGTGGTTTTGGAAAAAACGGATTTCTGGGTATATGATGCTGTAGATACGGATACTTTGTGGGATATTTCAGAAAGGTATTATGGTTCAGGACGATATTATCCGGTCCTGTTTGAGCACAATCCTCATCTCAGGATATATGAAATTGGAGATGGTATCCGGATGAAAATCCTCAAAGATACTAAGCTGGCTAGGGATATCTACTTTAAGATGAGTATGACGGAGGGGGACAAGACCTACTGGAACTACGCAGCATCTGAAGGTGACACTCTCCGGTCCGTAGCCGGGAAGTTTTACAGGATGGAAGAAACGGCAAAACAGATCTCCAATCTCAAATTTGATGTCCGGTTGCAGCCGGGGCAGAGGATCTGGATGTTGCTGGAGTAAAAAAGACATTTCCAAACGATTATGAAAAAAAAGCCACAGAACAGAGATTCCATACTGGCAAAGGCAGAGAAATTCTTCAATAGAGGAAATTACCCGCTGGCCAAGAGGGAATTTGAGAAAGCCGACAGGATTGCCGTACAGGATGACATCACAGAGAAGATCAAAATATGTATAAGGGAAATAGGGCAACTCAAGGCAAAGGACCTAATCAAGAAGGCCAGGAAGTATGCCAAAAAAAGTAATCTTCGGGAGGCCCTCAGGTGCTTTGAGCAGGCATATGGAATTTCCGGAGAGGACTGGATCCGTGAGAGAATAAACCAGTTGAAGGGAAATCTGTCCAGCAGTGATTCCCTTAAGGCCGCAAGACAGGCTGAGGCATCAGGAGAATATGAGAAGGCTGCTGGTCTGTATGCCGGCACACAGAAAGGGAAAGACACCCGCTTCAAAACGGCTCATTGCCTCGTCAGGGCCGAAAGATACGACGATGCGGTCTCAGCATTTAAAGATCTCACGTTGTCAGACTGCTCAGCCATGTACGATTATGGCTTTGCCTTGGCCAAGGTGGGCAAGTACCACCAATGTCTGGATATCTGGGGTTCCATTGAATCTGATGACAGTGCATTTCTGAAACAAATGGCATCCGTTCGATCCATGTTGGCAGCAAACCTCTATGATCGCTTTGAGCATTCCGAGGATTTTGCCGGCATCTACAAGGAGGGAGTATCTATTGTAGATTCTGCCGGGGA
>JAYEFH010000373.1:0-1642 GCA_034658555.1 Thermodesulfobacteriota bacterium
CCTACTCACAAGGAACTCATGGCTTGTCAGGATTGTCATGGTGATGCGCCTCACAATCCAGCAATACATAAGAAATATCCAACGTGCGGGGCTTGCCACAGCATAGCGCACGATTTGCGTATGTAACGCGCAATTAACTGACAGAATTATAAGGGGGATAAGCCCAAAGGCTTCTCCCCCTTTTTTTGTATTCGTTCCGGGTTTGTGGGGCACCGATTAGCGTGATCCGGATCTTTTCGATGAGGGTACGGCCTGAAAATTCGGTTCGGCAGCCCCGGCATGGGTAAATTCGGGGATGGTAATCGGTACTTCCAGCACCTGGACCCTGTTATTGAAAAAATCCGCCACTATTAGGTTTCCACGGCTGTCAGTAGCCGCGCTGGTGGGAAAGTTGAACCAGCCTGGTCCCCAGCCCTGGCCGCCAAACTCAAAAAGGTACCGGCCCGTAAGGTCATAGACCAGAATAGTCTGGCGCATGTAATCTACAACATAAATTCGATCTCTCTCGTTGTCCACTGCAAGGCCCCTTGGACGGCTCAGTTTGCCGGAAGACCCGCCCTTCTTTCCAAATGAGAAAAGGAAATTTTCCTCTTGGTCGTAAACATAAACCTTGCTGGTCTCCTCACTTAATAGATAGATACGGCCTGAGCTGTCAGTGCAGACTTCGAGAATAAGTACCGGACTCTTACCCCGCCTTGGTTCCGGCACGGATTCCGATCCGGGGCTGGTTTCTTCCTCTGTGCCCCATACCGTGTCCAATGGAGTCAGACACCTGAGGAAATTACCCTCTTTGTCCAACACGAGAATTCCCCTGGAGTTTATGCCGGCCACATAGATTTTTCCAGCATGGCCAAGGGCCACTCGCCGCGGAATGAATCTATCGGCCCCTTCAAACCCCTTAAATTCTATTTCCTTAACAGGGAAAAAGGCTGCGTTAAGGATGGTGAGGCGGGCTGGTTTATCCTGCCTCCTGCCCTGGCATATATAAAGAAGGCCATCTTCATCGACATGCACGCCATAGGGAGCATCCACGCCTCTGCCTGCGCCAAGGGAGATACGAGGAAAGAAATCCGGACCATAGATTACAATCCGGCTCCGCCCGGAGTTGATCACGTAGACCTCTTTTGCGGTCTTGTCAAAAAAGACTCCAGAGGGGCAGGCCAGGGATGCCCCCTGATCGTCCGCCGTAAGCATAGCCACAGCCTTAACCTCCGAAGTCATTGCAGAAACTGTGTCAAGGCTGACCACCGGCCCGGCAAGAAGCATGAATAGAAAAATGCCTGGCATACAAAACCATCTGAACATATGATACCAGAGAATCCTTTTCATGAGATCTTTACTCCTGTAGCCACTTGGAAATAGACATAATATCAATATCCAGTTTCCGGATAAAAAAACAAAAAAGACCGATCTATTACCTATATCAAGATAATCATGATTTTTAACAAATACTTGACAATACTCAAGGATAACACTTTATTTATATTTATAATACTACAATTTTGGAAGCATTCGGGAATATTATAGCTAAAAAAGGCTCTTATTACTTTCTAATTATATGAAATTCCAGTGAATTGTCAGTCATGATTTGTTTAAAAGCCCATTCTTTGAACAAAAACTGGTTTCTGAACATATCCATACC
>JAYEFH010000374.1:0-7493 GCA_034658555.1 Thermodesulfobacteriota bacterium
GAGTCAGTTTAACAAAAGAAGAAATGAAAAAATATGCAGGCCGACTAAAAAGATCAAGCCTATTGGCTAAATGGGATGTCATTATTGATCCGATGTTGGGGTAAATTGTTTTTTTCCAAATCCCTAAAGGGCATTGCCGTGGTAGCCGATGAGATCATTATAGGAAATTGATGAGTTGCAACGCATGCTATTTAGTCTAATTGATAAACTTGGAGGCACAAAATGACTCACAACTCACAACCCACACCCCACAACTCGTCCTCATCTGTTGACCTGGCCGGTTTTTATGTGGGGAAGGCCCTTTGTGGTATGGATATCCTCAAGGTACAGGAAATCAATAAACTCATGGATATGACAAAGGTACAACAGGCTCCGGAATATGTAATGGGTATCCTGAATCTGCGAGGCCAGATAATAACTATCATAGATCTTGGCAAAAAGATCGGTCTTTCGCCAACCAAGCTGAGCAATCAGACCCGCAATATTATTGTCGGATTAGGAGATGAATATGTTGGACTACTCGTAGACGGTATTAGCGATGTAGTGCAGGCGGATTGGAATAAAGTAGAGCCACCTCCGGCCAATCTTGGAGATATTCAAGGGAAATTTTTTCAAGGCGTATACAAAACCGAAGACAACCTTATCGGTATTCTCGACGTGGAAGAAGTACTCAAGGAAGAATGACTGGTAATTGGGTGATTTAGTGATTTAGTGATTTGGAGATTGGGAGATTGGGAGATACTAAGGTGTCATTAACTCAACTCAATCGTTCACGGGATCACAACTGAGCCAAATAAATGGTTTTGATCAAGTGAAACCTTTGAGCATGCAAGAAATTTTTCATGGCAGGAAGGATATGGCGCTTTCAGCGTCAATGTATCCATAATCTGTCGTCCCTACAGGACTGAATACATTTTATATCTATCTACCCCGGCAATAAATTGCCGGGCTATTTCCAGATGTCCCCACCGGGACAGAAAAAATAAAAACATATGACTAATGACAAATCTCTCCGAGTTCTTGTAGTAGATGACACTGTTGTCTATCGAAAAATTATCAGCGATGCCTTGGCCGAACTCCCAGGGGTCGAAGTGGTGGGCGCTGCATATAATGGAAAGGCCGCCATGCTAAAGATCGCTTCGCTGAAACCGGATCTTTTGACCCTGGACATCGAAATGCCCGAGATGAATGGTTTGGAAGTTCTGGAGCGCATTCGCAAAGAATCATTGAATGTAGGAGCCATTATGTTGAGCACCCTTACCATGAAGGGCGGTGAAATGACCATAAAGGCGCTTAGATTGGGGGCCTTTGATTTTTTGCCCAAGCCCCAGAGCGGTTCCATGGAGGAAAACAAACAGGCCGTACGACAAACCCTTGGTCCCATATTAAAGGCATTCATTCAACACATGAAAATGAAGGGTATATTGCGGAAAAAGATCGGGGTTTCAGACGCGATTCAAAAGCCTTCAGCCTTCAGCCTTCTCAGTGGTTCGAAGGCCAGGGCCGGGAGGAAAGGACAGAAGCCCGATGTGGTGGCAATCGGCATTTCCACAGGCGGACCAAACGCATTGACTCAGATGATGCCCGGACTTCCGGCCGATCTCAATATACCTGTATTGATTGTTCAGCATATGCCGCCTGTGTTCACGAAATCTCTGGCTGCCAGCCTGAACTCCATATGTGCTATAGATGTCAGGGAGGCCGTGAATGGGGAGACCATTCGACCGAATACTGCCCTCATTGCCCCTGGAGGAAAACAGATGAAGGTAGTGACTGCTGCGGACCGTAAGACCAGGATTATCAAAATTACGGATGATCCACCGGAAAACAGTTGCAAGCCCTCAGCGGATTATCTTTTCAGATCTGTTGCCCATAATTATGGAGGACGTGCGACCGGCGTTATTATGACCGGGATGGGTGCGGACGGGACCCTGGGCCTGAAGCTGATGAAACGCAAGGGTGCCACGATTATCGGGCAAGATGAAGCGAGCTGCGTGGTTTACGGCATGCCAAAAGAAGCGGCCGACGCAGGAATCGTGGATGTGGTTGTTCCTCTTCGCAGGATTTCGCAAGAGATCTGTCGCAGTCTGTAGGGACCTGACAAGTGATAAAAATTGCTCCTGACGAGCTAAAGGTCATATCCACATATATCTATAATGTCTCCGGCATTTATCTGGATCAGAGCAAGGCATATTTGTTGGAGAGCAGGCTTAAGGGATTGCTTGAGAAACTGGGCTGTAATTCTTACAGCGAACTTTACCATAAGACCAAATCGGATTCCTCCAAAGCTATTGAGAGAAAAATTATAGATGCGGTTACCACTAACGAGACGCTCTTTTTTCGAGACACCGCCCCTTTTGAAATGCTGCAACACAAGTTGCTTCCTAATATTATCGACAGAAAGACAGCCAAATTCTCAGCCCTTTTTCCATCCCGTATCAATATTTGGAGCGCAGCCTGTTCCACTGGACAGGAGATCTACAGTATTGCCATAGTTCTGAAAAAACTCCTCGGCGACCTGAAAAAATTCAATATAAGACTTCTGGGCACGGATATCTCGGACAAGGCTGTTGCCCAGGCCAGCTATGGCAAATACAATAAATTTGAGATTGAACGGGGCCTTCCCAAAGACAAGCTGGTCATGTACTTTGATTCTGACGGCAATAGTTGGAAAATCAAGGATGAGATCAGGGCCCTGGCCGCTTTTAAGAAATTCAATCTCATGGATTCCTTTACCCTGATGGGAAAATTCGACATTGTCTTTTGCCGTAACGTGGCAATCTATTTCCCCCTTGAAGATCGAAAAAAGCTCTTTAACAAAATAGCAGATGTCCTTGAGCCGGACGGTTATCTGATTATCGGCTCTACTGAATCGCTTACAGGGGTATGCTCAAGATTTGAGCCCAAAAGACACCTGAAATCCGTAGTGTATGAGTTAAAAAGATAATACGTGGAGCCCAAAGATATGAGCAGTCTTAGCTTATTGGTAGTGGAAGATGACATAGTTACGCTCGAAATGTTGCAAAGGCGGCTGACTGAAGCAGGCTATGGAGTTGAGACGGCTGAAAACGGTATGGTGGCCGCTGATTTTATTTCGGTTCGTCCATTTGATGTAGTCCTTACCGACATGATAATGCCCGGAGACATGGACGGCATAGCAGTATTGGAGGCAACCAAGGAAAGATGGGGCGCGAGGACGGATGTCATTGTCATAACAGGTTATGCCTCAGTGGAGAATGCCGTGGAGGCCATGAAAAAAGGCGCGACCGATTACCTCACAAAACCCATAAATTTCGATGAGCTGTTCCTCCGGCTGGAAAAAATCAGTCTCACCAAGGCCCTGGCCAGAGATGCCAGTGATCTTCGCGAGGCTATGGACGTGACGGAAAAGGGCGCTGCTGAGACCATACAGTTCCTGGACGGCATGGTTTCCGGATTACAGAAGGTATTTTCCGATGTGACCGGAATATTGACTAAAGATGATATAGAGCCTTCTGAACGTATCAGACTGGCCATTGAGGCATTGGAGTATGTAGAAGATCTATCAAACTGAACCAGTGCCGCTCTCTATCCGTGAGCTTAGCGCCCTTCGGGCGGACTTCTCTGACAGGATCAACAGGATTTACAGGATTTCTTAATATTTTTTATCCTGACAATCCTGTTAATCCTGTCAAATACTATCAATGTTATTATTTGGGCAAGTCATTATAACTTGAATTTTTGCACGATTTCTTTGAGTTGCAAAGCTAATTCATTCAATTTCTCCGCGTCATGTTGTACTTGGGCACTTGAATCATTCATCTGGCTGTTTAATTCGTTAACTTCGGTTATTTCTTTGGCTACCTGATCGGCAGCCGTTGATAGTTGACTGACGTTTTCATTTACTTCCTGCAGCCCTTCCGCTGTCTGACTGATATTTTCTGACATTTCCGAAGTGGTTTCGTTTTGCTGGTTAATGGCACTTGTGATAGCACCAACAGACTCATCAATTCTGCTGATAACCTTGGTAATTTCTTTAGTTTCGTTAACAGCTATTGTGGAGAGCTCCTGGGTTAGGCTTAATTTTTGGTCGATATTATCTGTGGCATCAGAAGTTTGCTTGGCCAATTCCTTAATTTCGTTTGCCACTACGGCAAAACCCTTTCCTGCTTCACCGGCCCGTGCCGCCTCAATGGTGGCATTAAGAGCCAGAAGATTAGTTTGATCCGAAATCGTTCGAATGGTATCGATAATTGTGCCAATTTCCTGAGATGCCTGACCAAGTTTGTCAACCTGACTGGATGAATACTCAACTTTTATTACAGCAGAACTGGTTTCAACTTTCGCCTGCTGAGCAAAATTGGCCATATCGGATATATTTCCGCTTATTTTCCTTACATTAGTAACCACTGTACTTGTGTTGGTGGATGCTTGCTCGGAAGCAGCGGCAACCGAGTGTGAGTTGCTGCTCATTTCCTCGGCGGCGGCAGCGACCGTATTGGACTTAACGGCGGTTGTTTCAAGGCTTGTGGTAAGCTGACTTGAGATGGCGGAAATATCTGTTGCCGATGAATTTAAAGTTGTAACGACAGAATTAATTTTACTGATTATCGAATAAAAGTTGTTTCTCATATCGACCAACGCTTTGGCTAAAATGCCAATCTCATCATTTTGATCCATCTTTAGTTGATGAGTTAAATCACCTTTAGACATAATGTTTGCAAAGAAAACAGTTTTATTAATCGGTACAATTATCCGCCAGCCAATCACAGAGCCGACAATTACCATAAATAGTACTGCTAGAATGCTTACAAACCATATTACCTTTTTTGCAGCTTCATTAGTCCTTGTTGCTTTGGTCTCAATCTGATCACGTACTTTCTGCATCAACAAATGTAAGGCATTTAAATTCTCCTTAATAATTTTGACGCTGCTCTTTAATGAAGCTCGACGTTGGGTAATGTTTTCCTGTTCTTTAAGCCATTGACTCCTTAATTCTGTAATAGAATCATTTTTGTCGACCAGGATAGATTTCAATGTGAATAAATCTTTTTCAAGCTGCTGCGCTATTGTCTCCTGATTGGCAGACCCGGTTACACCTTTTTTGATTTTTTCCATAGAATCTTTGGCAGATGTAATAGCCTGTTCAATTCGGTTGGCTTTAATACTGGTTATTTTATCTTGTTGAAAGACAAGCAATAATTGCCTTCCATAAATGCCTAAATTGCCAATGGCAATTCCAAGATCGCGACATGCCTTTTGGGTTTTGGAGACCTCATCTTGCAGTAACTCCGTTATTGCCTGTCGTAATTCGGTTGTTTGATCTTCTGTGTTAAGATACTTCCGGACAGCAAAGTTTTTCCGCATAGCAGCAAAATTTAGTTTTCCTGAAATAGCCTCTGTGTTTTTCTGTAAACTCTCACCCACTTTATCAAATCTTTTGAGTTGTCCTGCAATATCTTCTTCCAGGCCAAGGCTATTTTGGGCTGATTTTAAGACAGCGGTATCTTTTTTTAACAAATCATCATATGCCGCTACGAGTTCCTTTATTACATCTTTTAGCCCTGGTATTTGAAAAGATAACCTGTCGAGGAAGTCTATACTTTCTGTAAATGATTTTTCAAGATGATGACGTTCTGCAAACAACTCAAGCTCATCTGTGCTTCCGGCACTGGTTATTTGCCCTTGCCTGTCAGTAAAACCAGCTATCGCCACCTCAATTTTCCGGTTAGCATTTTCAAGAGGCAATACAATTTCGGTTAATTGAATTTGGCTGGTAATTAATTTTTTATTTGAGTTAAGGCTGGTAATGGATAGAGCTAATACTACTAAAACTCCCAATATTACCAAGACGGCTAACATCCATTTGATGGTTAAATTTGGAACAGTTATTTTCATCTTTTCTTAACCCCTGTTTGGTTTTCAAAAGGTCCCTTCTTGAATATTTTTCTAATATAAATTGAGCGTTTAGCGGTTAGCTATTAGCTTAATGATTATCGGTCTGCCGCCCTGTCAAGACAGCTAATCGCTCAACTTAGGTCTAAAGAAGGTGCCCTATTTTGGAGAAAAATTTATTTCTTCAAATCTGACCAGCTCAGGGGCACATATTTCCCATCCTTAATGACTGTCGGCCATACCCTGTGACTGGCCTGATGATTGTTTTTGCTGTAAGTGACCGGCACACCGATTCCGATATCGAGACCCTTCAGCCCTTCAATCGCATCCACTACACTTTCTCTGGCAGGGGAAGGACCGACGTTTTTCAGACCCTCAACAAAAATTTTAGCGGCCAGGTAGCCTTCCAGTGAAATAAAGCCGGGCTCCTGCCCGCCAAGAACCTCACGATACCCTGTAACGCCAGGCAAATCAGACTTAAAATGTGGGACAACCTGGGTAACTATAACGCCCTCGCCAGTCTTGCTCAGCAGCTTGGCCAGCGGGATACTGCCTACAAAGGAAACGTTGGCATAAATAGTGTCAGGCAGAAATTCTTTAGCCATCTTGATAAAAGCGGCGCAAGGTTTATAGGCACCCACCATAATAATGGCCCTGGGCATAGCACCTGCGATAATAGTCACCGCATCTTCGACATTCACTGTGTTGCGGGTATAACGGCCATGGGGCAAGTTCTCGGCATCTGCATACCCGTGGGCTTTCAATGCCTTTATTCCACCTTTGTAACCGGCATCCCCGTAGCCATCGTTTTGAGTAAAGAAAGCGATCTCACTTGGTTTAATTCCGGCTTTAATAAAACCCTCCACCATAGAACCGGTTTCTTCAGCATAACTAGCCCGGTAGTTGATTATGTATCGCTCCGGTGGAGTTTTGCGCAGCACTCCCGCCCCGGTCATAGCACCGAACAGCAGGGTCTTTTTCTCGTTGGCAATCGGTACGGAAACAATAGCGGTCGGGGTACCCACATTACCAATTACGGCCAACACCTTTTCCTGACCAATTAGTTTTCTCATATTAAGAGCACACCTGTCCGGCTCATAACCGTCGTCAAGGGCAACCAATTTGATGGTGTTGCCGTTTACTCCGCCACTGCTATTTACCTTTTTAAAATAACCCTCGACACCTTGTTTCATACTATTTCCCAAGGCTTCGGCGGGTCCGGAAAGAGCTGTGGACATTCCTACTACAATTTCTCCGCTTGTTGCTGATAAGGGCATCATTGTTAAAATAAAAAAAATTACTCCAAAGATCGTTCCATTAAACGTTAACCTTCTTTTTTCGTTCATCACATAATCCTCCCTTTTTGAAAATGAATGCTCCATAGGTATTAATTTTTAAAATGTAAGATCAAAAACCACTTTTTCAGTATACCCTGAATCGGTATTTTCCTTTTATAACTTTAAACTTTAAATAATCCCGGCACAAAAAGATGGACTCCCATATATTTCCGAGCGAAATTGTTTTTTGGTATCTATGAGCACAGGAATAGTAACCTGCTTAGGAAGTAAAATGAACGATTATCCTTTATCGGCATTCTCGACGTGGAAGAAGTGCTCAGG
>JAYEFH010000375.1:0-7483 GCA_034658555.1 Thermodesulfobacteriota bacterium
TGTGGACTCCGGATGTCTATGAGGGTAGCCCTGCGATTATAACCGGTTTTATGGCGACAGCAGTGAAGGCAGGGGCCTTTGGGATATTTATCAAGCTCTTATATGTTACTTTTACTCCGATTCTTGCACACAGCGGGCAACCTGAGTTCCAATCCACAGTAAACCTGGCAGCGTTTGCAGTCTACTGGAAACCCCTGCTATGGTGGCTGGCCCTTCTTACCATGTTCGTGGGCAACCTGGTTGCGGTATCTCAACAGAATGTGAAGCGCATGCTGGCCTATTCCTCCATTGCTCATGCCGGGTACATGGTCTTGGGGATTCTGGCCGCAAATGATGAAGGCCGCATGGGTGTGCTGTTCTATCTCTTTGCGTATACCTTGATGAATATGGGGGCCTTTGGTGTGCTCTATCTGTTGGATGGCCAGGAAGGAAAGGCCCAGACCCTGGACGATTACAAGGGGTTGGGGTTCAAATATCCTGCTCTCAGTTTTCTGATGGCCTTGTTCCTGGTTTCCATGGCAGGGCTTCCTCCCACTGCCGGTTTTATCGGTAAGTTCTACTTGTTTGCAGCGGCCATAAAAGAAGGATATTTCGTGCTTGCAGCCCTGGGTATATTGACCTGTGTTATCGGGGCATATTACTACCTGCGGGTGATATGGATGTTGTATATGGTGGAGCCATCCAGGGAGGTAGTGGCAGGCACAGTGGGTGTTCCGTCAATGATAGCGTTGATTGCTGCTGCTCTGGGGGTTATGTATTTTGGAATATTACCAGAAGGGCTGGCACAAATAGCTAATGTTGCACAGCAAAGCCTTGCCATGGTCTTTTAGCAACAGTCACAGCGAGCGGGTGGCGAAATGCCCCGTCATGAACGTTTAGGTTCAATAAACGGGAAACCTGTTTCTATCTTGAAGGCGTATCGCATAGTGCCGAAAACACTTTTTGGCCTGCATAAAGGAAAGATACAGAGCAAAGATGATCTGGTCGCCCCCTTGGATGATGTGTAATTTATTGAAATTATTGACCCGCACTGTTTTGTAGAGACTACCCAAATTTTTCACCTCTACCTTGCTTGCTCCTTTGCTTTCGCTCGCTGGTCAGGGGAACACTTCACAGCACAGTTCACAGAGAGCGCCAAGCCTCTCGCATGTGCCACTCCACATTAGCACAGGAAGAAGGACCACCCGATACTTGCAGTAGAATTTTGTCCTTCTTGCTCTAATTCTAAATCGGCGGCCCTTGAAAATACTTCTTTCCACGTCCTCTTAGGATATAGGGTTAAGTTCAGTGTTGGGCCGGGAATTTGGTTCTTATTGGGTTTGTTCCAATTTTCTTTTATTTCCTCTGATAATTCCTGGATATTTCCATTTTTATTATAGTTTTGTATGGTTGTGTTTGAAATGGCATTAATTAGAGAGCTCAGGCCGTTATTGATTTTGTCTGATTCTCCCGGCTTAATATTGGGATCAAGGGGTAATACCAGTTCCAATAGATCTACAGGGGCCTCTCTGGGCTGCAGGGCTTCATAGGCCTCATCGACCAAGTCCTTTACTGTAATACTTTCCCCGATTGGCCACGGCCCTTGATATGTGTATTTTTGCCACAACAATGCCCAGGCCCTCAACCGTTCCCTGGCCATGAGAAGGGGCTCAATAATAGGAGGGTAGGGGATTTTTGGTGAACCCTGGGAGTCTGTGAGGTCCCCCGGATCTTTCAATATTGACTTAAGTTTGTTTTCATGTGTTACCATCTTGTCAAGGTCTGTTTGTAATTCGTCGTTACGTCTATCCAGATCCAATGAAAGCCGGAGAAATATCCGGGCATCCAGAAGCGGGTCAGGGGCTTCAGTGCCTTTTAATGTATTAAGAATTCCCTGTAGAGATTCTTCTTCGCCTTCGGCAGCACGTATTAATGTAGTGGCTGGAATTTTTTCTCCCAAGCCCATCTCTTCTGCCCAGGATTTCCAATTGCTGATAAGGCCGGTGAACCAGTCGAGCCTGTCTCCCAGAGGGGCCGGCGCAGTAGCTTCAATTTCCATGGAGCAGTTGCTTGATGTGGGCGGTGGATTAATATCCTCTTCTGTAGGTACCAACAAAGTCAGTTTTGAGAATACCTGGTCTATCCGCAACATTGTATCCCTGCGAGGGTAGCTCGCCGGATATAACAATCCGTGTAAACTATTCATATTTATTATCCTCGGGAATTTCGCGTTTTGTATCTGGAGAATTAACGAGATTTCTACCTCGATTAAGGATACTATGATGCGAATTTTAGTACCTCTTCCATAAAAGCCGGCATTGTAAGTTTTTCTATAATCATAGAGGAAATTTACTTATTGTGTTGAAATCTGTCAATTCGTCTTGACAGCCAAAGGGGAGGAAGCCGTCTTCTTCCTTGATCGTCGATCAACATAACCAGTTATACCCGCTCCCCGCGCCTTGAATACAACAAAAAATCCTGTTAATTAAAGCTAATTGCACAAGTCGAAATAGTTTGCACCGTGTTGATTTTGTGTATATGATAATATATGTTTCCTTTTAAAGGTATCATTTATTGGAAATTGAGGATAAAGCTTTGATGCCGTTATTTATCTAAGAAACATATGTCCGGTGAATATTTTCCAGGAAAGGCAATAGCACTTCTCGATGCTGCAGCAGCATACCACAGCATAAACAAACCTAGAAAGGTAAAAATTTTACCTATACCTAATCCAGTATCCGTATATGTTGAAAAATAAACTACAAAATAAAGGATGCCAGAGATTAATATAAATTGTGAAGGGGGGCAAAATGGCTGATGAAAAAAAACAAAAAGATTTTCAGAATCGAGTTGAAGAGCTGAGACAAAAGGAAGGTGAAACAAAAAAAATATTGAAAAATAAAGAAAAAGAAGATGAAAAAAAAGGGCCGAATCTGGAAAAAGCAAAACATACATCTCAAAAACCTGTTAAATCCAAAGAAAGAGATTCAGCAGAACCTGCAGAGTCACCAATGGGTCCGATTGGATTGGATATAGGAACAACCAACATTGTAGTCTCTCAGAATAGACGAAATTATATTGATTCAAAAAGAGAGCTTGATGCATTTTTTACAGTACCCAAGTCAAAATTTGCAGGAAATATCCTTAAAAAAAATGATGTATTATATTTTGAACAGGAGGAATTGTTTTATATATTTGGATATTCAGCGGAAAACTTTGCAAATATGTTTAATACAAACACAAGAAGAACCATAAAAAATGGAATTATTAGCGCTGATGAAAAGGATGGACTTTCCGTAATTCAAGCTATTATATTATCCATGCTCAAAAAACCGAAAAATTCTGATGAAATGTTGTGCTTTGCTGTTCCAGGTGCACCCTTTGAGAGTAAGGATTCAGGCTCTGTTGTATATCACGAAGAATGCTTAAAAAGATCCATCGGTCATATGGGTTATACTCCAATATCAATAAATGAGGGCATGGCAGTGGTTCTTTCGGAATTGGGAGACAATGATTATACAGGTATTGGAATCAGCATGGGCGGAGGAATGTGTAATATCTGCCTTTCATATCTTTCATTTCCTGTAATTACCTACAGTATTCAAATGGCCGGAGATTATATCGATTCAATGGTGGGAATGTCTGTTGGCGAACCTGCTACCAAAATTAAATCAATAAAGGAATCAAACTTCAGCCTTTCTTCTTCTCCAAAAGGAAGAATAGATACAGCATTGAATATTTTTTATGAAGATCTTATCTCAAAACTTATAATAAGTCTTGAGCGAGTTTTCTCTTCTTCAGATCAGATGCCAATGATCTCAAGATCCATTCCAATTGTTTTAAGCGGTGGAACTTCCATGCCTGAAGGATGCATAAATAAATTTGAAACAATACTGTCAAAATATAAATTGCCAATTAAAATATCAGATGTTCGTCTTGCAGAAGATCCGCTGAATTCAGCTTCCAGGGGGGCTTTGATGATGGCAGTGGCAGAGTCTGAGGGATAAAGGTGTTATTACTGAATTTGAGCATTAAGCAGTCTGTTGGTTTCTGTTCATGAAGATGCAAATAGATATGCCCTGTGGGGTTTTTTACAATCTGTTCAATATAATACTGGATCTTAATGGAACAATTACAGTTGATGGTAGTTTTGTTGACGGTGTCGTCGAGCGACTAAAAGAAATATCGGAAATAATGGATGCTTATGTAGTGACGGCGGATACAGGTCAAACCCTTGCCCAGTTGACTGATCAGTTGGTAGAGGAGTGTGGTATAAAAATTCATCAACTGGAATCCGGTAGGGGCGATCTGCAGAAGCTTGCTTTTCTAGAAGAGCTCGGTCGTGATAAGACAGTGGCTATTGGCAATGGCTGTAATGACGCTATGATGTTAAGAGAGGCCAGGTTGGGTTTGTGCGTAATCGGTAAAGAAGGGGCGTCAAGTGATGCCTTGATAGCGAGTGACGCCGTTTTCCTCAACATCTGTGATGCACTGGATATTTTACTCAAACCCAAACGAATGATAGCTACATTGCGCAAATAATTTCCTGATTCCGCTTAAAATACCCCGGAGTTATTCCTTTGCGGGTCCTAATGCCTTAATTATGATAGGTTCGAGTTCGTCCTTGGTTACCATACCGATGTAGTGTTTGAGAATTCGATGATCTCTGTCAATCAAGAAAGATGCCGGAAGGGCATAGATATTTCCATAATCCCTTATCACTTTTGATGTGCCAATCAATATAGGATAGTTAATCCTTAATGCTTGTACGAATCCAGGAAGGATTCTTTTCCCATTTTGGTCAACGGATATCCCGATAACGGCAAAACCTTTTGAACCATATTGATCTTGCAGACGAATAAAGTCAGGAATTTCTACTCGACAGGGAGGACAATTGGTGGAAAAGAAGTTAATGAGCACTACCTGTCCTTTATAGTCCGACAGATTGACGGATTCGTTTTGGAGATTAAGAAGCGTAAAATCAGGGGCATTGGAAGGATCAGCGTTGCCTTGGCAGGCTACCAATAAAATTGCTCCTACCAGAAATAAAATGACGCAATTAAATAATCGAATCTTAGACTCAACCATCAAAGGACTCGATCCTGTTTACCAGGCGCAACAGGACTTCAACTTCTTTCTGAAGCAGGGTTTTGCCTTTTTCAAGAGATGCCTTTGAAGGATCACCCCATACACCTCCGGGCCAAAACTTTTTTTTATCTCTGGCCAGGATGGGTGTGGAAAATGAGGGATACTCTTCAGGGCTTGTACCATCAACGTGCTCCGGCATCAGGTGGAGCATTAATGAGGTCTCTACCTCACCAGCATGTGAGTCATTTTCTGTTTCTACAATTCCGTCGGGAATTTTAGCTATCAGATCAAGGATAGATAATACCGCCACCCGACTTTTTCCAAGGTTAGACAGTATCGTTTCGCCTGCATCCGTAAGGACAGCCATATGAGTGCCGCCGGCGTGACCGGAAAGGAGTATAAAATTTCTCACTCCTTGATTATAAAGTGCTGTGGTAATTTCTACAGTAAGCCTTTTTAAGGTATCTCCGGATATTGTAATTGTGCCGGCATGTTGATTTGTGCTTCTGCAGAGTCCGTACCACACTGGTGGCGCAACGAAAAGAGGACGATGCTTGCTGGTCTCTTTGGCCAGTTCATACGCATGGATCGTATCGGTCCCCAATGGTAGATGCTGACCGTGTTCCTCTACAACCCCAAAGGGTACTATAATAGTACGAGTTTTAGTTAGCCCTTCTATAAAGGCCGGCATGGTAAGTTCTTCTAGAATCATGATGGAAATCTACTTATTGTGCCGGAATATGTCAATTCGCTTTAGAGGGAACTGGATATTTCATATAAGCGCAGGCGAGTTTTGTGACGCAACTCTGAAGGCTCTATTGAGACTTCAGAGGCAAGCTGTGATCGTCTCTTTTTTTCGTTTTGGTGAAAAAAATTAGTTCAGGGTTACCTTTCTTCCGTTTCTTCCGTTAAAAGGAGAAAAATTTCAGGAAATTTTTCAAAAAACCGATATAGGAGATAGCAGTGCTTATTTGAATTTAAAAAAGGAAGTAACGTTCATATGTTAATTGTCCATAAGAAGGAGGAATAGGGAAATGAATTTTGAGGAAGCCGGCAGAAGATATATGGAGGTGTTTGGAGAACCGGAGACAATGATTCGACCGGCAGGGGTAAAACTGATCCTAAAAGGGCAGGCTGTACCGGAGGGTACGTGTCCACCTGAAGAATACCAGGGAACTCCATGGTGCGGGGCGGTCAGGATCGCTGTTACTGAAGACGAGGTGGTGGTGATCAATAAAGATAACGTCGGGTGTACTGCCGCTGCCATTGCCCTTGGTCTTGTTGACCAATATCAGACAGAACCGCTGAAGGATAGGCGGAAATACACCGATTTAATGGATAAACCTGCTTCGCCTGCAGATTTTACAAATGGGCTTGTCTATGCATGCAAAGACACAAAAAACATGCAATTCGCACTCTTTGGCAAAAAGGATACAGGACGGTATGAGACACTGGGTGCGTCATTAAAAGCCGTCTCCGGAATGACGGGGATTCAGCCGCCTATTATGGATGCCGCAGTGGCTTACCCGGCTGGAAAACTGAATATTGCACCTGATGTGGTGATTCTGGCAGTAAAGCCAAAACAGGTGCTGATTATTATCCAGGGCTATAATTACCTTACCGGCAATCGCTTTGAAATGAGCACCATCGGGATCAGGGCCGTATGCGCAGACATGACCGCTTTTCCATTTCTTAAGCAGAAACTGAATGGATCTTTTTTCTGTCTCGGAGCACGGGCGCTCGGTGGATGGGGAGGTGATCTTTTGGGACTGGGTATGCCTTTCTCAATATTCCGGATGATGGTCACAGGCATGGAAAAATCAGCAGGCGGTTTTCCGTATAAGGCATATCCTAAGTAGTAACGTCCCAAGTATGGAAAAATGGAAAAATTAATACCGCTACAGAAACTCATTGACCTTGATGAACTTCAAGCTATGCAGAATGGCTTTGCAGGTACAGTGGGCACATCTTCAGTAATTTTTTCGCCTGAAGGTGTGCCCTTAACCCGTTTTACCAATCCAACTCGTTTTTGTACCCTGATTCAGTCAACAGATGAAGGAAAGAAACGCTGTTTTCAATGCTTCATGGAGATGAGCCGAAAGGCACTCGAGGTAAAAGAGCCGAAAATTATATATTGCTTTGCCCATGGTGGTCATTTTGTCGCACCGATTATTATTGATGGTGTGCATAAGGGAACCATGTTTGCCGGTCAATTCATACCACGGAAATTTTCTCCTGAACAGTTAAAGGATATTGAAAAATTAGCGGGAGAGATAAACCTGGACCCCGGACTACTGCTTGAAAAAGCCAGGAACATGCGCGTGGTTGCGGAAGACGTGGTCTGGAATTATTCAGCTTTATTGTTTCATATAGTGGGTGTACTCGCAAAGTTGGGGGCACAAAAGGCTGGACTGAG
>JAYEFH010000376.1:0-1634 GCA_034658555.1 Thermodesulfobacteriota bacterium
GGCTGTCGTGTCCCTTGAAAGGGAACGCAACATCTCATAGCCGCCGGAGCGTACTTCAGTGACGAATTTTTCGATTTCATCTCTGGGGATGAGATATTTTGCCAAAACCCGGGCAAATATTTCCACTCAGGTTTTCTGATGGCCATCCCCTTCTTCTAATTTTCGTATTATATCATAAAGCATGAATCCGTCCTACTTGAAGAGGGAAGGATGAGGCCGGATCGCCATTTCAATTTTTGCCATACCCACTTATTATCAACATTCTCAAAAGAAAAAAGAACGAAAATGCAGTTATTCCTTGCCCAACTCTCATGACTCTCATATTATTCTATTATTCGAAACCATAAGATCAAATTTGAACAAGTGCATTCAAGCGGACGGATACCGCGGCAAGCCGCGACACCCGCTGCTGATGTGGTTATTGGGTGCTGAGAGAGAACACACAGTTGAAGGATTCATTGCGAAAGGGCATTTCGTTTGGGTTGACATCGGCGGTCATCACGACCCTCGGTCTCATGGTCGGTCTCCAGTCAGGGACGCATTCCAAAATTGTGGTCCTTGCAGGGATTTTAACAATCGCCATTGCCGACGCGTTTTCAGATGCCTTAGGTATCCACGTTTCAGAGGAAGCGGTAAACACCAACACCACCAAGCAAGTTTGGGTGGCTACTATTGCTACGTTCCTGACGAAATTTTTGTTCGCAATGACATTTATTGTTCCTGTTCTTCTTCTAACTCTCTCCACTGCCATCGTCGTGAGTTTGATATGGGGACTGTCCATCCTCGCCGTTCTGAGCTACATTATCGCCAGAACACAGGGAAAGCCACCTTGGAAGATCATCGGAGAACACCTCGTGATCGCAATTGTAGTGATTGCAATCACGCACTGGGTAGGCGAATGGATTGGGACGATAGGTGCATAAAACGAAATGATAGTTCAGCCACAAAGGCCACCTAATCCACCACCACAGCCGTGGTCCCAAAGACACCGGACTTGGTAATCTCCATCACATCGGCCACCTTTTCAACTGTAGCATCCACACCGGCCTCGGCAACCGCATCTTTGACCGCCTGTTCTGTCTTCTGACACCTTGGACAGCCTGGTCCTAATACCTTGATAGTATAGGAATTTCCATTTTTTGACAGGATCAACAGGATTGTCAGGATAAAAAATATTAAGAAATCCTGTAAATCCTGTTGATCCTGTCAGAGAAGTCCGCCCGAAGGGCGCTAAGTTCATTCCCATTTGGCTGGCTTGCCATAGTTTGTCCAATTGACTGTCGCTTTTTGTTTAAAGCGGCCCAGAACTCATTACCGTACTGAGATCTTCGATCTTATTGTTCTTTATCCGCCACTCATAGATATCCTGCATATCCTTGTATACCTGGAACATCTGGAAGAAACCGTGCCAGTGCGCATAATCCGGTCCGTTCATTGCCGAACCCTGGCGAGCCCGTCTGCCTGTATGATGCCACAGGTAATACATCAGCTCCTGATAGCCGTCTCGCCATGGGTCTTTTTTCAGCAGGCCCTTGGCCTTCAGCTCTTCCTTCATCTTGACGGCACCGTCCCAGTACAGGTTGTACAGTGCAACTGAATTATCAAGGGTCTTCATCGTGGCCTCGGTATGGCTT